>JAPOZO010000002.1 GCA_026706025.1 Candidatus Poribacteria bacterium | reverse complement strand
GCAAAGAGTTCAACGAGCGTCGTTGTATGCCGCCCCTTTTGGGTCTTGATGCCGACCTCACCGGTTCGCAAGCCTAAATTGGGTTGAATCGCGTTCAGCAGGCTGGACTTTCCTACGCCGGATGCACCGATGATAACACTAAATTTGTTCCTTAAGGCGTGTCGAAACGCGTCTAAGCTTTCGGGCTTATGGATACTGGTATAGAGCACTTGATAGCCCAACCTCTCATAATTAGTAAAAGTCTCGGTAAATTCCTCCGGTTGGGTTGCGTCCACTAAATCCATCTTATTGAGGCATATGACTGCGTCCATGTCACCGGCTTCAGCCAAGATTAGGAATCTATCCAGTGTCCGAAAATTAAGGGGCGGCATGAATGTAGATGCGACGGCTACGATTTGATCTGCATTGGCAACGATAACCTGTTCGATGTCGCCCTGCCTTCCTGCGTATTGCCGTGAGAACTTCGTCTGACGGGGCAGAACATCCTCTACTACACCTTCCTCGGCATCAAGTTGCGTGAAGATAACTTTGTCCCCGACAGCCACTGGATCTGCATATATTCTGCGTCCAGTTGCTGAGCGATGTCTCCGTTTGAGTGTGCCGCGGAGTGTACATCGCAGGGTGACATCATCATGCTGAACGTCATAAAACCCTGTTCGCGCCCGGATGACTCTACCTTGTTCACGTGTGAGGATAAACACCACCTCCAAGAATTTATCAGACGTAAGATTTCATCGTTTTCAAAGCTACCTCAATATCTTCATCAAAATTATCAAACTTGCACTCACACGAGATGCGACCGTTATAGCCTGCTTTTTGGAGCGCGGTGAAGAAATCTGTAAAATCGAAATCGTCGTTTCCCGGGTAAGAGCGTTTGACAGGCTCCGCGATGTGGACATGCGCGAGCCACTCCGCGGCATCAATAATATTTTGCATCGGCTCTTCTTCCTGATAGATATGATAGAGATCCGCCAATGCTTTGATGCCTGGACGATTTACGCGTTTTGCCATGGCAACGCCATCCGCGACGGTTCGGAGGATATTCCCTTCTCGCAAGCAAATCGGTTCAATTACGATAATCATGTTGTATGCTTCGGCGTGATCTGCAGCCATCTCAAGGAACTCGGCGATCTGTGCCAATGCACGTTCGCGTGAATAGCCTTCCGCTATATTTCGAGAACCGCTGCTCCCGTAAACGATCACTTCGCCACCGATTTCATTGGCTCTGCGGCAAGCAGTCTTCACATAGCGAGACAAACGTGGCAAATCCACAGTATCGCCTACCACGCGTAGATCACCGGGGATAAAGCCTGCGTAGGACTCTGGTTTTAAAGGGGCGTTCGCTGCCTGCTCACGGATTTTCTGAAATTCGGCTTCGTCTGACTCAGGTATCAACGCGGAGCGTACCCCTAATTCGATATAATCATACCCAACTTCTGCGAGCCGATTGACATTTTCTAAACTGGTACAGATTCCAAATCGCATGTATTCGCTCCTTCTCAGAGGTGTGCCTAAAGAATAGAAATAAATGAATGTAAAATACTTTCAATAACAAGAATTAATAGTGCCACGAGGTATGTATTGAAAAAACCGTTAAGTTCAAATCTCGGAACCGCTTTATTAACAATTCCGAGTAGAAAAGCAGTGAATTATTAGTACATGATATTCCTTTATTTTCCAAATCGGCGTTTGCGTTGGCTATAGGCACGTAAGGCACGGAGGAAATCAATTTTCCGGAACGAGGGCCAATAGGTATCGCAAAAATAGAATTCTGAATAAACGCTCTGCCAGAGTAAAAATCCTGATAGCCGTACTTCCCCACTGGTGCGAATGATTAACTCAGGGTCGGGGAGGTTTGATGTATATAAATAGGGTGTAATTTTGTCTACAGTGAGTTCATCTGCAATTTGGCGAACCGATTTTCCACTGTCACTTTCGGCTTTTAGATGTCCCCGGAAAGCCTCAATGATTTCTTCGCGACCGCCGTAAGCAACAGCGACATTTAAGATGAACTTTTCATAATGTTGTGTCGCTTCTTCTGCTTCCCGAATCGCTTCTTGAAGGCTTGGGGGTAGCAGGTCTATTTGTCCCATTGCGCGTACCTTAATCTGGTTAGTATGGAGTCCTTCAATTGTGACGAGTTCACGCATTCTCCCTTCAATAAGTCCAAGAATACCTTCGACTTCATGTGCTGCGCGTTTGAAGTTATCAAGCGAGAAGATCCATATAGAAAAAATCTCAACGCCGAGTTCATCGCACCAATGGAGTACCTCTTCTAATTTATTTGCCCCTTCGTGATGTCCTTTGATAACATTCTCAAGTCCACTGGCTTTGGCGTAACGGCGGTTTCCATCAAGGATTACACCGATATGACGTGGGATTTTCCATGTATTTGCTTCGGACTCCAAACGCCGCTGGTAAGCCCTATAAAAAAATTTCTCAATTTGTCTTTTAATGTAGCGGAATGGTTTCATGTTTGCATCCTGATTTATTGTGGTAAGTTGCGATTAGGGCACAACTTACAAGCACATATAACAAATTGCATTATAACATGAAAAAGTTATATAAATAAAGTCTATTTTCTGTAACTGTCTCGGTTGACAGACGATTTTGAATCCACTGCCGAATTATAGGTTGACATGTTATAGCGGGTGTGGTAAATTTGTGTAAAATTATTCACTGGTGTGTTATAAGATGGAATTTTAAAAGACATCAGTTCGCGTCCATTGGAGTCATAGTTTATATGGAAGTTGAAACTTCCGGATCGTCAGCATCATCACAAATTCCAGCCCACGGTGTTACACTCAAATCTATTCTTATTGCCGTTATCCTGATACCGATTAATTGCTATTGGGTCATTGAGATGGAGGTTATTCGGTATTCAGGTCACCCCGTGACCATCTCCCTCTTTTTCAATGTGATTTTCAGTCTGTTCGTGGTTATTGGTGTGAATCAATTATTGCGCCGTTTTGTGCCGCGTATGGCGTTGGTCCAGAGCGAGTTGGTGATTGTTTACCTGATGCTGTCTATTGCTTCGGGGATCACTGGACACGACATGCTTGAAATTTTGGTGCCGATGTTAGGGCATGCGTTCCGCTTTGCTACCCCAGAAAATGAGTGGCAGCAGTTGTTCGTACCATTTCTTCCAGAATGGCTCACTGTCAGCGATCCATCACTTTTAAGCGGGTATTATGACGGGGAATTGCCCCTCTATACGGCTGAGACATTGCTCGGATGGGCAACACCTGTCCTTTGGTGGAGTGCTTTTATTACTGTGTTGATCTTCGGAATGCTTTGCATC
The DNA here is from genome assembly GCA_026706025.1 of Candidatus Poribacteria bacterium. Classification (NCBI taxonomy): domain Bacteria; phylum Candidatus Poribacteria; species Candidatus Poribacteria bacterium. The sequence continues at coordinate 115,223 of JAPOZO010000002.1, read as the reverse complement.
AATATAATAGTCCGAAAGCAGTGGATTGAGCACGAAAAGTTAAGTTACCCGATAATTCAACTCCCGCTCCAGTTAACAGAAACACCGCAGAACCGTCTATTTCAGAACAAGTTGATGTGGCTTGGATTTGGGATTGCTGGCGCGCTTGCCCTTTGGAACGGAATCAACTTTTTATATCCAATCTTACCGGAATTCAGGACCCGCGTACGGAGTTTTCAAGTCTTCACGGAAAGTCCGTGGAATGCTATGGGCAGAATCCCGTTTTCACTGTATCCGTTTGCAATCGGGCTTGGTTTCTTTATTCCTTTGGATCTTTCGTTTTCATGTTGGTTTTTCTTCTGGTATTGGCGATTTATGCGTGTGCTTGGTGCTGCTCTTGGTCTACGTACGCTACCTCGGTTTCCATATATGAATGAGCAAGCGGCTGGTGGTTACCTCGCGCTGTGCGTTTTGGCAATTTGGGCGAGTCGCAGACATCTATTGCACGTTGCGAAAACCGTTGTGGGACTAAATATTCAACAGGAGAATACTGTCGTCAGTGCTTCAGGGCGCGAAACACAGGAAGCGATGTCCTATCGCGGGGCGACACTCGGTCTTATCGCTGTAATGGTGTTCCTTGTGCTTTTCTGCTACTATGGCGGTGCTGAACTTTGGGTGATGTTCGCATTTTTTGTTATCTATTACATGATTTCGATCGCCATAACCCGGATGCGCGCCGAACTCGGTACCCCTGTGCACGATCTGCACTATTCCGGTCCTGATGAAATTCTGACTCGGACTGTTGGCACACGTCAATTAGGAAGAGGCAACCTCATTATGTTCTCCATGTTTTGGTTTATTAATCGTGCCCATCGGAGCCATCCGATGCCGCATCAGTTAGAAGGCTTCAAAATCATGGAGCGAACAAACATGACGATGCATCGTATCGTCTTTGCCTTAGTGCTTGCGACGGTTTTAGGTTCGTTGGCAGGGTTTTGGGCATTAATTGACCGTGGCTACCGACTCGGGATGGAAGTGCGTGCTTATTGGCCCTCTTTGAGTGCTTTCGGGATAGAGCCGTATCGCCGTCTTGCGGGATGGTTGCAAGCCCCTGAAGAGACACTCATTGCTGAGAGCGGGTTTATGGGTATCGGTTTCTTGCTGACGACAGTGCTGATGTTCTTTCGGATGCGATTTGTATGGTGGCCCTTTCATCCTGCTGGATTCGCGATCTCTACGAGTTGGGGTATGCATGTTACGTGGAGTTGTCTTTTCATGAGTTGGCTAATCAAGTGGTTGATTCTTCAATATGGTGGTGTTGTACGGCATCGGAAGGTAGCCCCCTTCTTTTTAGGGTTAATCTTGGGGGAATTCACAATCGGGAGTCTCTGGACAATTTTAGGGATTATCGCTGGAATTCCTACCTACGGATTTTGGGTGTAGTTGGTCTCCGATTCTAATCGTCATCTGGGCGCGAGTTTATTGCCAGATTTAACGGCAATAAGAACAACGTCAGACTAAACAGGAGCATCCATTGCCATTCCCATTTGAGTGGTGCCATTCCTAAAAACTGCGCGACAGGCTCAATATAGAGTGTTATCAGGTGAAGTGCGATAACGACGACGGAGATGACAATGAGCCGGGAATTCGCGAATATTCTTTGAAATAACGATTCCCATGGATAGCGCAAAACTTGCCAGCATGTTGCCAACTGTGTGAGGATGAGTGTCGTACATACGACTGTTCTCGCTATCGTGATATCCAGCGGAATTGGAGTCCCAGTATTTCCACCTGAGAACACCTCTCTCATTAGGGTCGAAACACCGATGGTATCGGACAATGCGGGGGAACGCCACAACATAAAGAAGAACGGTATGAGTGACATCAGACTAATAGTGACGGCACGGCAAATAATATCTATGCCTGTTGTTTTTGAGAGAAAACGGGCCCTTGAAAAGAGGGTCGGTCGGTGGTGCTTTTCATCAGCGAATATCTGTTCCGTGCCCATACCTAATGATGGTAGTAGCGTTGTGAGCAATTGCACCCAAATGATCTGCGTTAGTGTCAACGGCATCGGCATTTTATAGAGATAGTGTAAAACCGTGCCAATAGTGAGTGTGAAGAATAGGGAGAGTGTACAGGAAAGATTCCAACGTAGGAATCCAGCTGTGTTGTGATATGCTTCACGGGCATGAAGCAGGGCATCCCTTACGGCTTGAAAGCCCTTACTATTGATGAGTCCATCGGCAGCGGCTTGAACAACGTGTGATGCCTGCACACTATTAGCGAGCGCGATATCAGCGACAGTCATCGCACGTAGATCGGTTCTATTTTGGCCCAAAAATCCTATAGCATGTCCTTGACGTTTCAGACTCAGGACAATATTCCGGCGCTGTTCCCAAGTGGGTTGTGAATAAGCAAACCATTTTGCTGTTTCGTTGTCGATTTGTTCACGCGGGACTGCGTCAAGTTCTTCTCTTGATGCTACCGCTTTCCTGTTGTGAACAATGCCGAGGTCTTTCGCTAAGTCAACAGTCTCTTGCTCTTTACCTTCCGAGATAAGGACAATTTTAAGACCGGTGTCAAGGCTGGATTTCAGAACTGTTTTTGTCTCTTCATCATTGCTGATAGAGAAGCCTATAAAACCCAAAAAGATAGGATTGTCTTCCATTTCTTGTGGCTTCAGAATAACATCAGAGGAGTGAAAAGCGACACCATAAACCTGGGATTTGGTGCTGAGCAAATAGTCTATGATTTCATGGTACATCTCATACTTGTCGTCCGAGAGGGGTGTAATTTCGCCATTAATGAGTACGGAGCCACAGGTGTCAAGTACAGTCTGCGCGTCTCCAAAAATGACATTAAGATAGTCCTCTGGTGCTGACTCGAACACCTGCATTTGGTACCCATAGTTACGTGTAGAAGGATAAGCATCCACCAAAGGGAGTTTAGCCTTGACACTCTCCAATTGATAGCCGAGCCTTTCCATATTCTGTTGGATGGTGGTCTTGGGTGAAGGTGCCGTCTCGTTAGTCTCGGTTCCCGAAATTGCTGCGGTATTGGAAGTAGCTGCGTTAGGCACATTCCGCCCGTCAGAGGTGCCAAGCCCAGCAGTGAACACTAAGTGGGGCGCACCTTGCGGAATTTTCCCACCATGTGGTATCGCTGCAACCGCTTTTTGTCGTTCCGCAGCGGAAAGTTCTTTCAAGGAATCCAACCATGTTCGCCACGTATTACCATCAACGAGTTGGTCATCAACGAAAAGACTCGAGATCGTTAGGGCGCGTGTCGTAGCAAGTCCATTTTCATTTGCACAAAAAATGGTGATGCGACTCAACTTTTCAAGGCTATTTGAATTGCGGAGTGTGATCCCTTTCGCCCTTAATTTTTCGGTATGTTTAGAAAACGACAATCGGAGCAACCCAATAACATTGCCTGGTGCAGATGCCAATGCGAATAGCAAACCGAGAAGGATTAGGGAGTGCCAATCGGTAACTCGATTCTGATACTCAAACCACCAACCAACGGCTACAGCGATAGCTGCGGCAACTATGCCTACTATCTTTATTATCGCATGTAAATCCCGTGTTTCGCTTTCAGCGAGCGTTTTCGCGACAGATGTCGGCGGATCATCTTGATGCTGCTTCCATATTTCTATCTGTTTTCCGGTCTTCACAACGATTGCGAACCCATGTCCTGCTACGACGTATGTCCCACCAAATGCGATATTTTTTTGTTTTTCCGGCGGTAAGGCAGATTCTGGAATATCCGTACTTATCTTTTGTACGGGTCCCTCGGTCCCAAAGAGTGCGGATTCATCGATCATCAGTCCTTCAGATTCAATGATTCTGGCATCTGCAGGCACGTAATCTCCTGCAGTCAACGAGAGTAAATCGCCGGGAACAATATCCTCGGGTGCACATTTTTCAAATTTTCCTTGTCGAATAACTCTGATCCTATACGCCATGAGTTTATTGATATTGGCATCCCGACTGCAAGCGCGATACACTATTGCAGACGCGTACGCGATATGGATAACTAAAACTGCTGCAACAATACCTACCGTATGAAGGGTGATACTGCTCGTACCGCTGGAAAACAAAGCGACCAATATACCCGTGGCGAGTGCCAAAACAATGACCCGCCATGTCAGTAACGGTTCCAGAAACGCCCCAAGCGGAAAGACTTTTTTCTTTGAAGCGACTTCGTTTTTGCCGTACCGCGCTTTCGCTTTCTCAAGGGCTTCTGCGCTCAACCCTTGGTCCATGTTGGAGTCGAATTTGTTCAGTATTGATGCAATGTTTTCTGTATGAAAATTTGACATCTTTTTATAATTTCAGTGCTTATGATGATATACGAAAATATGTAGCCCTCTGCTGATAAGCCGCTTACGAAGCGCGCTGATCAACGGTCTATTGTTAATTATAAAATTTGCTATAGTTCTAAGACGGAACCTCTGGGATAAAATTCCTTAGCGTTTAGTTGTCAAATTAATTCTCAATTATTGGTTTTCAGAGGTTCTCAACATGAAGACTTGCTCCGTCAATATCCGGTTTTAGAATTTTAATATCAGATGCAATTTGATGTTTTCTGAAGGCGGACTGCATCTGTTCAGCCACCTGTCCTGTATGCTCCAGACAATAGGCTGCGACAGTCGGTCCCGCTCCACTCAAAGCGACACTGAGCGCGCCAGCGGAGGTAGCAGCTTTGGCTACGTCATCAAACCCTGGAATCAGCGAGGCACGGTAGGGTTGATGCAATCTATCCTTCATGGCGACGCGAAGCATCTCAAATTGCCCTGTGGCAATACTTGCGATTAGCAATGTACTCCGACTTGTATTGTATATGGCATCCGCGAAATCTACTGAGGTTGGTAGCACACCGCGCGCTTGTTCCGTTGAAAGCGGGAAATCCGGAATTGCCAGTACAACCGAAAGCACAGGTGGACATTCTAATCGAACCGTATGCACCTGAGCGTTCTCCTGCGCTGAGACGACAATGCCACCATACAAAGAAGCAGCAACATTATCCGGATGTCCTTCAAGTTCTGTTGCAAAATTGAGGAGTTCCACGTCAGAAAATGGAGTCCTGCAGAACACATTCGCCGTTAGTAACCCCCCAAGAATAGCTGTCCCACTTCCCCCTAATCCACGGATTGCAGGTATTCCGTTCTCTATCTGCAATTTGAGACCTTTTGGACGTTTGGTGCCACTTCGGTCATAGACGAGTTCTACTGCTTGAAACGCGACATGTTCGGGTGTGCTTGGTATTTTATCCGCGTCTACGCCGCTAACAACGACTTGAGTGTCGGTTTCGGTGACTTCCAACGTCACTTTACTGTAGAGTTGGAGGGCAAGCCCCAACACGTCAAACCCGGGGCCGAGGTTTGTTGTACTTGCTGGAATACGGGCAGTAACTTTCTGGTATTTTTCTATTTCCTTGCGGATAAGTTCCATTATTGGTTACTCGACAATTTTCGCGTTATTTTTTTATTTCCTTGCGGATAAGTTCCATTGTTGGTTACCCAACAATTTTCGCGTTCGAGTCACCCTCCATTACATTACGGGTTTGGTTCTCCTTAATGAAGTTTGAAAAAATAATTTCGGTAATTAAGGGGCGATGAATCGCTTCATTACGAACCAATCCGCTTGTAGTCATGCCATTCATAGCACGTTCGGGAATTACTGAAACATCATATAGGAGAAAACCCGATTTGGTTCTCACTGCGAAGCAGGACAAATCGGAGCGAAAACTCAATATTTAAAATTACAATTTTGAGATTGTAGTTTCCATTCTGTCCAATGCCTCTTGGATGTTTTCTAAGGAGTTGGCGTACGAAAGCCGGAGATACCCATCACCGAATTTACCGAAGGCGGTTCCGGGTAAAAGCGCAACATCTGCCTCTTCCATGATATAATCGGCGAGTGTTTCACATGAAATCGGCAATTGCGTTACGTTGGGAAACACATAAAATGAACCGAGAGGTTTGATACAACTGACCCTGTCAATTGCATTGAGTCCATCCACAATTGCATCACGGCGTTTCTGAAATTCTGTAACCATTTCTGTGACAAAGGTTTGAGGACCGGTAAGTGCCTCTATTCCAGCGAGCTGTGTGAAGGTGGCAGTACACGAGTTTGAGTTAATAGTTAGTTGGGTAATTTTATCAGCGATTGCTTGCGGTGCGATGCCATAACCGAGCCGCCAGCCTGTCATCGCGTAAGTTTTAGAGTGCCCTTCAATCAAGATTGTGCGTTCCTTCATGCCCGGTAGGCTGAGGACACTATGATGTTTACCTTCGTAGAGGATGCGTGAATAGACTTCGTCTGTGAGCACATAAAAATTGTGTTTCTGTGCCAGTTCAGCAATCGCTTCGAGGTCTTCAAGAGTTAGCGTTCCACCTGTCGGGTTCTGAGGTGAATTGAGGATCAGCAATTTTGTCCGATCAGAGATTGCGTCGGCGAGGTCTTCAAGTCGGAACCGGAAACCTACGTCCTCGCGAAGCGGTAGGGGCACCGCTTTACCGCCGATGAAGTCAATAACGGATTCATAGACCGGGAAACCCGGCTCAGGATAAATCACTTCATCACCATCGTCTATTAGAGCGAGGATAGTAAAGAAGATGATTGGCTTCGCGCCGGGGGTTACCGTGACCTCGTCAGGATGTATTGTAATGCCTCGCGTATCAGTTATATGCTGTGCAACGACCTCACGAAATGCTGGCACACCAGCAGATGGACAATAGCCGGTATGCCCTTCCTTCATGGCTTTGTAAGCTGCCTCAATAATATTGCTCGGTGTTGGGAAATCTGGCTGTCCTATCTCAAGGTGAATGATGTCCTTACCTTGTGCCTCGAGTTGTTTGGCTTTGGCAAGCACCTCAAATGCGGACTCTGTTCCCAATCGACTCATCCGCGTTGCGAATGTGGATGTTTCCAAAATTCTACCTCCGTCCCTTAACCATTCACTGATGACCTAATATTAGTTATTCAACCTTTGCGCAGCGAAATGTCATCAAGCTAAGTATAATTTATTTTCCCAGCAAGATTACGCCGTTTCCACCTGCTAACCAGACCTGTTTGTCTAAAATGAAAACACTATTCATCCGGAACCGTTGGACCATGTCATCACCCGGATCTTGGACTTCCCAGTTTTTACCACCGTCATTGGTATGTACAATCACACCGACACCTAAGTCTCCACCAACAGCCCAACCCATATATTTGTCAGCGAATTGGATGCTTCTTAGTGTTTCTTCAGTGCCGCTTGTCTGTATAGTCCATTTGTCGCCACCGTTGCTCGTGTGGAGGATAAGACCGTTTTCACCGACAGCCCAGCCGTGCTTATCATCTAAGAAAAAGAGGTCTTCAAGCACATCTTCCGCGCCAGTCTCTTGTGCTTCCCAAGTCTGTCCACCATCCATCGTCTTCTGAATCACGCTATTTTGACTGACTTGGGGGACAAGGTGTACGCCAGCAACCCAGCCTGTGGATTCATCAAGGAACTGAACGGCGTTGTACATCGTTGCTTCGTCATCACCAACAGCACCGATTACCCCACCTTGCAGCACCTTCCAAGTCCGCCCTCCTGTTTTTGTTGAGAGAATGGTATCGTTGGCACCGACAGCGAATCCTACATCTTTATTGGCGAAGTAGATTCCTTTAAGCGGGTTGTCAACCTTGCTGGTTTGTATTTCCCAATCTTTACCGTTAGTCGTGGCGACAATCTTGCCGTTTTCGCCGATTGCCCACCCGTGATTTTCATCTAAGAAATAGACCCTGGCGAGTTGAGCGTCCACATCAATTTCGGCTTTATTCCATGTTGCTCCACCATCTGTCGTATATCCGACAAAACCGGGATAGTCTAATTCCAGGGGCGAAACACCGACTGCCCAACCATTTTTCGCGCTTGTGAACGAGATCGACATATAGTCCCGAATTTCGGGGTCTTGTTTTTGAAGGATATCCCAATTTGCTGTGGCAGACAAAGCCGTTACTAAGATGCCGACGATTGCCAGTAGTGTTATCCGCCAGAATGGGCGTGGCTCAAGCCTGTTCATTGTTATTATATCTCCTCTTGATGTTGGATTAACAGCATGCCCTTTGTGATGTAACTTGCAGGGGTTTGAAAATTGCTGTTAAAAAGATTTAATGCGTATTAACAAGCCAAGGGCTTGCGATAGGTAATTAAAATTTTGACATACTCTCTGTGCTAAAGCACAGAGATTCTTTAGAATGCTGTGCTTTGCGTGAGATTGTGGTATCAACGACTTTTGCTGGTAATACCAGTCTTATGAAGCCTACTCCAACAGTTGATGCCCCAACTGCGTGCTTTAAAAGCACCTTACGAAAAGTTTTGAGTCGTGTGTTTTTCGGATGTGTCGTTTAGACAAATTCTTTCCCTGAGAACGACTGTCAAGCATCTTTTAGATATTTAGGAGGTGTATGGCTTTTACGTAGTTGTCTCAATATCAAGCAATATACCAATGCATCAACTCACAACCCATGCCGATTACAAAAGAGATTGTATCACAAATTGTAATTTCTATCAACAACAAAATTAAAAGCATTTTCTACATCTCCAAGCTAAAGCATGGCGTTTTGAAAATGAAGAGAGTGATAATTTTTTTGAGTTGAGGCAAAGCTGCCCGATGTAGTGAGCAGTGGTGTGCGTCGAAAAGATTTAACTTTGCCGTGCCTCTGTGACGGCAAACCTCAAGTTCTGTTGCTACTTAGCGACAATTAGCGTCCCCGTTTTAAAACTTTCCCCTACCTGAAGTTGGTAGACATAGATGCCACTTTCCACAATTTCCCCCGCTTCGTCGCGACCGTCCCAGGTCAATTCCGTGTCACTGGGGAGTGCTGTTAGGGTCTTGACAAGCATTCCATCAATGTCGTAGATGTGCACTGTAAATTCGCCCGAAGCATCTTCAAGTGCACGTGCAGGGAACACGACCTGATTGAAATCTTTATCTGGAGAGAGTGGCGTAAACGGGTTTGGATAGGGTTTATCAAAAATACGAAGTTTTGCCTGTGCCGGCGCGGATGCGTTACCCACTTCGTCAATTGCGATGACAACATACGTAAAACTACCTATAGACAATACGCGGTCATCAATCAGTTTGTATCCTGTAAGCTCATCATCTGGTATTACCCCTATTTCGCCGTTGGGAAGGGGTTCGATATCGGTGACTGAAGAACTGAATTGGACTTGGTAAGTCGTGACATCACGACTAACGCTCGGCTTCCATAAAATTTCCACACCTTCGCTTGAAGTCGTAACAGTGAGCATCATCGGCGGTTCTGGTGCAGCGGTATCCGGTGATACATTCACTGTTTGTATAGCGGAACGTTCCGATTGCAAGAACAGCGTCTTGTAAGCGGTTATCTGATAGGTATGTGTTCCTGGGGGAACGTTTACATCCCGAAATGTGGTTGAGAACCGGTCTTTGACCTCAATAGGATCTTCTTTGTCTCTATAGATGAGATAACCGTTGACATCTGGATCATTTGATTTCTGCCAACGGAGCGTCACATCGTTTTCACCGGTCGTATCGGCTTCGGTGGTGAACCCTATAACAGGATTAGGTGGTATGTTTGGGATCACTTGCAATGTAAAATCGTCGTTATTGAGTTTCCCGTCTGCTTGTTGGGGTCGGATGAATTCGCCGATAGGAGCATCCTCAAGATTGCGCAGGCGTACTCTGAACACTGCCTCTAATGTGACAGTGTTCGGTGTTTGGCAGTCAAAGGTAATTTCGTAGATCGAATTCTGGAAATCGCGGATGACATCTGCGAGTTCAACGCGCAGGATATTTCCGCCGGAGACGACTGGTCGGGCTACGATTTGGTTGCGGTCTCGCAGGATACCTTGAAAAAAGGAAGATTGAGTCAGAAATCCGGATGGCATTGAGATTTCAATGACCTTAATTTCTTCACCCGGCTCTGCGAGTGACCTGTCTATTACAAGCGTCACAATCAGTGGCACCGTCGAACTGGCAGGAACAATGCCTTGTGTTTGACCAACGACGTTTATCTCTCCGACAGAGGTGACCGCGCCATAACTGTTCAGAGCGATGAATAGACTCACAATAAGTGTTAAAGCAATCTGTGTGTTTTTCATTGGGTATACTCTTTTCTAAAATAGTAGATTGATAGAAAATCGCTGTGTTATGTTGTCCTGAAAATCTCCGCTGAGCAGCTGAAAGCCGTAATCAATTTGGACGGCAGTGCTGCTAATCGGAAGTTTGGCACTTCCACCGAAACTCAGGGTTGTAGCAGAATCGCTGCCATTCTTTAACCCGTAACCGCCACGGACAGCGATGGATTTATTCAACCAGACTTCTAAACCTGTGCGTATATAAATCTCTCCATTACGAGCGGCGACCTCAAAAGCTCCTAAACTACCTTTCAATAAATTGCTGACCGCTGCACCTTGCGCACTCATCTCTGCGATAGATTCAAGCCTGTATGCTAAACCTGCGCGGATGTTCAGGGGTACTGGGTCTGGGTCTACGTCAAAGACACTTGTATCAGCGATACTTGTATTCGCAGGAAGTAAATTCTCTACGGATGCGCCGAGACTCAAACTCTGAAACGGCTTTGCAATCACCCCAAAATCAAAAGAAACGGCTGAACTCGATGTTTGACCGAAATATGGATTCTCGGCGACGAATTCGTTCGTCTCGTCAAAAGAGATACCAAAGAGCTTCAGATTCGCGCCGATCGCTAATTGCTTGAAAATAGTGTTGCCGTAGGAAATGGACACCGCCTGTTCCCGATAAATTTCGGAATCTTCTGCAAGAATACCGAGACTCGCGCCGATTGAACCTATTCTCCCGAATGGGATTATACCGCTGATACTATTATAGGTAACAAGCCCATTGAGGCGTTGAGCCCTTGTGGCACCAACTTGGATTGCATCAATATATCCTAAGCCTGCAGCGTTGTAGTTCGCCGCGTTGCTATCATCGGCAAGAGCGACGAATGCGCCCCCTAAACCTAAAGGTCTTGCGCCAACACCGATGTCGTTAAATGCAGTGAAGGCGACAGTTGGAGAAAGCATCGCGATAAATAGAAGCAGATAGAGTATGTGTTTCAATTTATTATTCCTTTATAGTAAATTATATAGTTTTGTTTTACTTCCGAATTGACATCTTCTACGTAGCAAACGTGGCAGGATTTTGATAGGGCACTCACTTCGGTCCACCTGTCATTGGTACAAAGCTGACAGGAGTGACTTCGCTTGTCTGAATAGACGGCGTTGCGTTATTTCCAGTTTGAAAACCTTTCCGAATTAAAAGCAGATTTTGCTCAGAATCGCCGACCGGAATCACCATTCTACCGCCCATTGCGAGTTGCTGAACGAGCCGCTCCGGCACGTCCTGAGGTGCTGCGGCTACAAGTACAGCGTCGTAAGGTGCGTATTCTTGCCATCCATAATGTCCATTCCCTTTTTTGAAATGGACATTCCGATAGTCGAGTCCCTCCAATCGTGTTTTCGCATTTTTGGCAAGCATCGGTACAATCTCAACGGAATAAACTTCTTTCGCCAGTTCAGCAAGTATCGCCGTTTGATAGCCACATCCGGTGCCGATTTCAAGCACTTTTGACGTTGGCGTGAGCTCGAGCAAGTCTGTCATCAGTGCGACGATATAGGGTTGTGAGATTGTTTGGTCGCAGTCGATTGGTAGCGGTCCATCCTTATATGCGACATTGTGGTATTGAGGTTTTACAAAGAGATGTCTTTCTACCCTTCGCATGACATCAAGTATTTGAGGGTCATGGATACCCCGCGCTTCGATTTGGTTTTGGACCATTTTGCGGCGCAGTGTTGAATGGTTTTTAGCGAACAGCATCTTACCTCTGCTCCGGACATTAGTTTTAAGACTTTAGCCCCAGTATACTGGTATTCTAATTACCCACACTTATGTGATAAGGCATCAGGAGAAAAAGCCTATGTTTTTTGATTATGTTTAAAAGTCTCGCGGTAGTGTTCAAACCTGCGTAACGGGTAATAAACCATAGCGGAGATTCGGTTTCCACCCCCGCGTCCGCTATGCCTCCGTTTCCAAGTCCGGTGTGAGATAGTGTCGTAAATGGCAATAGTAGATTCCCGAATATTTGTGACAACCATTTCCTTTTTGGGAATCGGATTATTTCAAACGACCTTTCTCCTAATCCTGCGTGTTGTCGCGCGATTGCGAGTGCCAGACTTAAGCCGCCTAATTCGTCCACAAGCCCGTTTTCCTTTGCTTGTCTACCCGACCAGATACGTCCCTGTCCGAGTCTGTCAACATCTTCTACGGTTAACTTCGTTCTTCCAAGTGCCACCTTTTTGATGAAGTCTTCGTAAATTTCCTGTACCTGTTTCTGCACGATTGCTTGTTCTGCCGGTGGATAGTCTCCATAGTCTGAGTAAAAATCGGCGTGTTCACCGCGTTTGATGATTTCCTTGTCGATGCCGAGTTTTTCATATAGCCCTTTGAAACTATACTTACCGCTGACAACGCCGATAGAACCGGTAATTGTTCCGGGTTCGGCGACGATAGTATTTGCGGGGGCTGCTATATAATAGCCGCCCGATGCCGCGACATCACCCATTGACACCACGAGAGGTTTGACCTCGGTCAGTAGTACCAATTCACGCCATATCGTATCGGCTGCCGTAATAAGCCCACCGCCGCTATCAATCCGCAGGACGACTGCTTTGACATCATTGTCGTCTTTTATATCTTTGATAATACGTGCGATTGTATCTGCGCCCATCACTTGTGTCCCCAAAAGTGGATCAACAAAGCTATCGCCTGTTAACATCAATCCCTTCGCCTCAACGATCGCAACTTTCGGCTGTGGTTCTTGCCAGTCCTGCGTGTACAACCCACGACTTGCGTAGTCATTTAATGTCACCAAATCGGTGCGGGTACCCGTGAGTTCAGTCACAACATCAAAGAGCTCGTCTTCATAGACAAGCCGGTCTACGAGTTCAGTAGTGAGTGCCTGACGTGCTGTGTAGGGTCCCTCGTCAATTCGTTTCTTGACGTTTTCGTGTGTCCATCCGCGCCCATCTGCGATTGTCTCTACGAGTTGTTCATAAAGATCATTAAGAATAATATTCTGGATTTCACGGTGTGCTTCCGACATCTCTTTGCGCGTGAATGGCTCGGTCATTGATTTATACTTACCGCTACGTTCAAGGTCGGCTCTGATACCGAGCATGTCCAACGCGCCTTTGTAAAAAGAACGTTCTGTTCGCAAACCGATCAATCGTACTTCAGCGGCAGGGTTCATCAAGATGCCGTCGCACATAGATGCGACGATGTAGTCGCCGGTGGAGCAATTAGTGAGGTAACAAAGTACAACACGCCCAGATTCCCTGAAGTCCAAGATAGCGTCTGACATCTCTTGGAGTTGTGCAATGCCACAATTGCTTCCGTTGATACGAACGAGAATCCCAGCAATATCTTCGTCCCATTTGGCTATCGGGAGGACATCTTTGAGAGATTGCATCGGTAGGTCAAGGAACATATGGCGACGGGGTATAGGTTTCGTTTTAATAGCATTGGAGAAATGGAAATAGCCGACCCCGGCTTGTGGGTCTCGATTTTTGTCGAAGGCGTTTCCTGTGCCGACCCCCCAATTTCCGATATTTATACCGAAACGGACATCAAAACTTAGGTCGTTGTTTAGAGTCCCGCGAAGCATGAATTCACGGATAGGACGAATTTCTAAAGCATATCGAAATGCTAAATCCTCTACACCTTGCGTCTTCTGCATGTCAATGGAGAGTGTTGTCCGCCATGTTCCTGGGCGAAGTGCTAATCCGAAGTCGTAGGTGCGCCCAATTTTTTCTCCAAGCAATTTAGGTCTGTTAAGATCGCGCGCGGTTGCCCCGATTGAAAAGTAACGTCGCCGGTACATCAAACCGAGGGAGATAGATCGGAATGCGTCATAACCTTTATCGTCCGAATTCATCCAACTGTAACTTGTGCCCCAGTAGAGTGCCTTGCCCAAGTGGTATCCGCCAGAAAATGTATAGCGAGTGAAATCTGTGTCTGCGTCAGCAGTAACAAATTCCATGCCGAAGCCTGCTCCGGGGACAGCGAGGAAAAAAGCGTCATCGCCTGCCCAATCGCTCTGATATGTTCGGAGATAGTATAGGTTTAAACCACGACCTGTACCGAGACCTGAAGGATTAAAGAAGGTGGCTAAGGCATCATCGCTCATAGCGATGGAACTCGAAGGCAAGTGCGTGCGAACTTTGGATGGTGAGGCGGCAGCGTAAAGCGTGCTCATCCCGTAGATGAACGCTGCCGAGATAACAGCCTTCCTGACGTACCCTAAGGACTTGTTATATGAAGGCGTACCAATAAATGTGCTTCTCATTTAATAGGGCTTGCAAGTGAGTAATCACATCAATCCACAGTTTAAAACCTATGCTATAGAATACCACAAAACAGCGAAAATTGCAATAAAAACACTAAGGCTTACGCAATTTTTACATGTCTCCTATACATTAGATGAGGCTGGTGAGGTTTCAAGCCTCCCCATAACGGATTTTGTGCAAGTTCTGAACAATAGATGCTAAGAGCGTCGCGCATATTGTGGGAACAGTTCGTCATGGATGTCGCTACATTGTTGGAGATGGATTCTTCGGTTTTCATCTGCAGTGTCAACCATCGTTGGGAAAAACATCCCCGCGCCGGTGTCAATTTGGTACCCGCCTGCTGAGTGGACACTCAGATATTGATGCAACGTCTCCAAATCCGGTTCGGTTGTGCAATGTTGCGTGCAATTTATCGTGAACATCCGTCGTCGGGCACCACCGCCAAACGATGCGTGATAGGTATCGTGATTGAAAATCACGATATCACCGGGAGAGGTTTCCAAGGCGATGCTGGTTGGAAAGTCGCGGGCCGGGATGCCGTAGAGTGCCTCCGATTGATTCGGATCAATCTTCTGTGCTCTGACGAAATGTGTTGGGTTTTGGCTGCCGGGAATAACGCGTAAACATCCGGTGTCTCTCGTCAGATCATCAAGGTAGAAAGTCACTTTACAAGCGAAGAGTCTTCCCCAACCTCCGTCAGGATGCCAACCGGTGTCGCCGGTGTAATAATTGCCATCACCACCCGCGTAGTTGAAATCCTCACCAATCACGCCACCGATAAGTCCTTTGACCCGTTCATCATCAAGCAAGGTACAGAGTCGAGGACGATGCTCAATGGGGCCGCCGAACATTGTCCGACTTGTTCCGTCGTGGTTTTTACCGCCGCCGAATTCTTGAATCGTAAGTTCAAATTCTTCTGTAATCCATTCCATCTCGCTCGAGGAAAACAGGCTCGGCATTGCGAGGTATCCGAACGTATTGAAAAAATTCACTTGATGTTCTGTCAGTTTCATTTTTTAATTTCCTTTCGGTTCGGTCAGGTGCTTTTAGGATCGGTTCGTAGCCGTACGATTTACCGCACGCAGGAACGGGCAATGAATTGCCCTACTACAAACCGGGTTTACCTTCAATTTGAAAATGGATAGAGCACTACTCCTATCGCGCCCAGACATCAGGAACGGGCAATGAATTGCCCTACTACGAACCGGGCTTAACTTCAATTTGAAAATGGATAGAGCACTACTCCCATCGCGCCCAGACATTTGGCGTGACATATCCTTCGTCAATATACGGATCTTCACCAGTGACAGTGACAACCCCGCGATAGTTCCGCTGTCCTTTCCAGCCTAACCATGATGCTGTTGAGCAATAGTGGCTCACAAGGATACGCCGGTAGGCATTGCTACGATTCTTTTTGGAGCGATGTAAAAGGTAGCCGTTGAAAAACAGGACACTACCGGCTGACATTTCAATCGGAATTTCGTCAGTATCATCAAAGCCTGCGGCTTCGTGACAACTATCAAATTCGTGGCGTTTGTCGTGTGGAAAACGGTCATAGATGACCCCTGAGTGATGGCTATTCGGCAGCACCCAGATGCAACCATTTTCAATTGTTGCATCGTCTAAAGTTATCCACGCACCAACAAGTGATCGATCGCGCGTCGGAATCGGGTGTTCATCTTGATGCCACGGGTTCCCAGTATGTCCGGGTACCTTGCTTAGCATCATCGACTGCATGCATTTTACACCGCCATCCCAAAACGGAATGTGCGCGCCGACAATGACTCGAAGCACTTCACAGATTTTTGGATGTTCAATGTAACGCCGGACGAGGGGACTAAAGACGTGCGGTTCGCCGACGCACATGATTCTATCTAATACTTCCAGTTCGCTCGCTGTTTCTGGTATCGGTGGAATTGCATCGCATGGGTAATCACCACGAAAGATTTTCAGCATTTCTGCTTTTAACGCGTCGCATTCTTCTGATGTAATAAGATCTGGAAGCATTAAATATCCATCGTTGATATATGATTTTGCCCAAAGATTAGATTGTTCTTGAAGCATTTCAATTCCTTTGCAAGTCGGGTTTGAGACTCCCATTATTCCGCTCGGATGATCCGCCAAGTCTCCGCCTCGTTCGCGAGGATCAGCGTCACTTTGCCTGATGTCTGTTTAACCTGCCCATCCGTTTTGGTGACATATTGCAATGTGTACCCTCCGGTTACGATTGCAGTATCGTCAACGATATTGGGATGGATGTTGACATCGGTCAGCGTCATGTCAATCTGATGATACGTTTGAAAAAAATGTGATACCTTGGTTTTAACGTCTTGATATGTACGTCCATTCGATAGATACGCCTCTGAGAAGCAGGACATAACCTGTGCGAGATGAGCCATGTCATATCCACGTTCATATCGGTTTAAGATACTCTGGATGGTCTCTTTGATAGTCGGTTCGGTTTGATCTTTCGCCACCTGTGTCTCTGTCGGCACAGAATGTCCCACGGATTCAGGTGGGATGCCCTGCACAATCTGTTGAAGCGTATATACCTCCGGCGCGGCATACCCCCATACTTCAAGTTCCATTACCCGTGCGACACCTTCTACTTCGTACACAGGTCGTTTACCTGCCATGTGTTGGTAATTCCGGACCGTGTCGTTTGAGGAGACCGGAACAAGTCTTATTTGCCTTGCAATGAGACGTTGCCGGACTTCGTGAACGCGCTTGCCTTTCGTGTTATTTCGCGCTGTATACTGCTTATCTTTCGTATCACCTGACGGAATAAGTCCCCAGCCAGTGCCGTGCCAATACTCAATCCGGTAATCTTTCAACCCGAATTGCGGTGCTGGATATTTCTCAGAGTCAACCGTCCAGACGACAATCTTGCGAATGTCAACAGGTTTGGCAAGTGTTACAGACACATAAGGCCGCTTGTTCAGGTCGGAGGTGCGGAGATGTTCTAAGCTGCTCCCCCAACCACTCCCTTCATCCCATGTTTCAGAGGTGGTATCACCATCAATTACCTCCTCAGCGCGATGATTTGGTACGGATTGTGAGGCCTCTACAGTTGCGCCACTTCGACTCAGTGCGAAATTGATAAGAGGCGGTGGTGGTTCTAAAAGATGTTCCTGCAAAGTTTGTGATTTACAACCGATTATCGTAAGTAAAAGCGTCAGGCACACAATATACACACGAAGCATCATTGCCCTCCTTTTTCGTATCACCGTAATACTGCCAAGCGTCCGAGCAGTTGCGCGGTTTGTTCTCCGATGACAGCACGTATCCTGTAAAAGTAGACCCCGTTGGCAAGTAACACGCCGTCATCATTTCGTCCGTCCCACAGATGTTCGTTGTAGCCTTCGTTTGCTGAAGCCTCTTTCAAGACCGTTACTCTCCGCCCAGATGTTGTATAAATTGTGATAGAGACTTCATCTGCATCCAGCGACAAACGATAGGTAAATGTCGTTTCTCGCTTCAGGGGATTTGGATAGTTATGAATGTCCCAAACTTGAAGAGAGGTATCCTCTGGCGAGAAGTCCGTATCATGTTTCTGAAGCGTCTGATAATCGAAATTTGTTAACCAAGCGGCTTCTGCATTTAAGGTGTTCAACAACTCCGCTTCAATCGTCTGATGTGAATACCCAAATAGTGGAATAAATTCCTTAATTCCTTTAATGTGCGGTTGTATGGATTTTGAGAATTCAGTGGCACTTATAAGTTTGGCACGGATTGCCTCTGCCGTTCCGAGTTGGTAGCCGAGTGTTATCGCTTCTATTAATTTGGTACGGCTTTCAAATAACAATACCCACAACTCCATCAAGTGAATTGCGTCGCTTAAATCTTCAGTTGCCTCAAGATCAAAGGGTTTCGCGATCTCACTTGCCGCCCTCATCTCATTTGCGGATTGCTGTTGTGGTGCCAAAAGTGCGGTAAACCGGTTCGAGGCAAATTTGGCGATCTTAAATTCGGGGATAGCCAATGTATCCTCTACCGCCCGTGGTCCGATCAGCGTCCAGAACCGTGTCGCGAGTCCAGCAGAGCCGCTCCCGTAGGTGCCGCCTACGGTTAAGGATCCAGCGTAATCGGAAAAATAATTCGCCATGTTCCATCCGTTTACGCGTAGCGCATTCAGAATACGTGGGGCGGCTTCAGCACCGTATCGGGCTATCAATTCATTAAGAAGTAACTGAAAATAGTCGAGTTCGACCTCCCAATTGAGGCGTGCACTGACGAGTCTATCGAGGTATCCCAACCCCTGTGTTGCCCCTTGGACAGTGAAACCACCTAAACCGATGACTTCAGGATCATTGGCGAGTCGCCGGACACCTTCTACGAACAGATCACTCTCCAGCATCCAGAAGGGCATTACCTCTTCCACTTCGTGCGACAAGACTATGAAGCGATGCCCAATTTCACCAAGTGCCCTAATTTGTTGGATAGGCACTCCGGCATCTGCGACCGGTTCGCCATCTGCGCCCCACTTTCGCGAGAAAATCGTACCTTTCGGCAACCGGCGTGCATAGACACCTTCAGCATCCTTAAGCCAGCTGCTGTCATACCCGGAGACATAGAATTTGAAATCTGGACGTATCTCCCGCGCGGCATCAATAATTGTAAAGTAGACTTCCCAGAGTTTCGCTTGTCCCTGTTCTGTTCTATCACCGCAATCCGGGCAATCGCATGCGCGCGTCTCGTGTCCCCATGACCTGAGGTGAAAACCGGCAAGTGCTGGATAAGTGTGTACAATCGCCTGAATCAGTTCTTTTGCGAGCGTGTGGAATTCCGGTTTGGACCAGCAGAATGGTCGGTAAGATACTTCGTTCCGAGATGCCCCGTAAAATACTTCTGGTCCCAAAACGTCCGGCCGCTCTCGAATCAGTGCCTCAGTCGGTTCGCCGGTCACATACATAAAGAGGTAAGCATCAATCCCGCGCCGTTTGAGGGCATTGAACCGATCTCGTAGCGTTGCGATGCGGTCCCGTCGCTGGGTTATCGGTTCGTCTTGTAGTGCTTCAAACGCCGGTGTATCGACATATTTGAAAGCGGTTCCGAACCCATCTTCGATTCCTGTGCCTGTCCAAACCCCCTCGCCGCCACTCATATTGATACGGTGGCGTGCGAGCCAATCTGGACTTTCTACCTCCAGCACGGCGCGCACGGGGTAAAACGGAGCCGATGTCTCGTTTATGAACGGCACGAGTAGTACCTGCGCTCTGGTAACTGGCACCTCTGGATGCACCGGTGTTAATCCGGTTAACGCCGTAATACATTTTTCGATAAAGGCGTACGCGCCGTAGACAACGCCTCTTTCGGTATGTGCTGTCACAACAATAACAATCTCAGTGCCGACTTCAACTGTTTTAATCCGATAGCCTTCGTCTCCGAGTTCTTTTCCAAGCGAAAGTTCTATGTTCGCTTGTAGTCCTGCAATCGTGGGATTTGATTTGGGGGTGCCTAACACGATCGCTGTTGGGGTTTCTGTCTGTTGTCGATTGGTGCGGATGTCAAGTTTAGCCCCTGTGAATCGCTGGATAAAGGTTTGGATTTCCTCGGCGGCAAATTGTTCTTGCTCCGAGGCATTCGCGCCAATTTGAAGTGTCGCCCTCGGTTCACCGGATACCGCGATCGGAATTTCATTACTTTTTGCTTGCACAGCAGAGATCAGAAAGCAAAATACAACAATAAGCGTCCGGAAACCTTTCTTATATCGTGCCGTGTTTAGAGACATCAGGCATCGCGTTTTAATGGACATGTTTACCTTCAAATCCCTGAAAGAAGTAGATAACACAAAAGGTCAGTGCGAATCCGATGACAAATAGCACTTTCGCGGTGCGACTCAAGCCAGTATCTTCAGCAGTATATTTGCCACGGAACCCATCCATGACGACATGCAAAAGCGTACCTACGGCGAATGCTGTCAGGTAATCCGTCAATTCCGCGAAAGCCGCACGGAGCAGCTGCTCTCCCAATATTGCGCCCACCACGGGTCCAATTATCAGTGGCGTTAGCCGCGCCAATGCTTTAATAAATATCTGGTCTCGAAGGAGTGCAACGGTGATGAGCACCCCGACTGGCAAGCGATGGATCAATATACCAAATGCGAGGGCACCACCGAGGACCTCTTCTCTTGCTGCGATAACCAGAGCAAGTCCATCTGTGAGTGAGTGGAGCGCTAAGCCAAAGACTGTTAAGTTGACGCCCCACCCAAATCTCTTTTTATCGGCGTTGCTTTCGGTCTCATCCCGCTGGTGGGTTGTAAGGTGTTCTATCACTGAGATTAGAAGGAACCCACCCCACATTACGAGGATTGTGACGTATCCTGCATCGGTGTAAAGGTGCATCATCATTACCAAAACAACACCAAGGACTGCGCCAGCGGTTAACCCGAATATGTTTCCAAAATGTTTTTGCTGTATCTGGGATACAAAAGCGATTCCTGCGCCGAGTGGGACCGTCACGACCACGATTGCCAGATAAAATATAAGCATGGTACAAATATAGCAAAATTCGGATAGTATTGCAATCTAAATTCTGTCCACCCGTTTACCGCTCAGGGTCATTCAATTTTAAGAAATTATTGGATTGGATGTCTTTTTTCCAAGATTCGCTGCGAAATGCTGCGAAAATTTCTGCGTTTTTTAAAAAAACATAACATATATAAAGTATTAACACCTGCGAAAAGGACAACATCCAAAACGGACAATTGAATGACCTTAGTTTACCGCTATTTTTTCAATTGACGTGTTTGTGGATTAATGGTACAATTGATTTTCACTGCTATGCAAATAGACGCGAACGCAGCTCGAGTCGGGTGTTATATTTATATTTTGTTATCTGATAAAGGACGAATGACATGTTAGAAAAAATTTTTGATGTGATTATCGGCTTTATGCTCAATAGAGATTTGGAAAAGGAGATGGGAGTTCGGCATAAGTTTTTCAAGGGTCGTCTCGCCGAGATCCCTTCAAAAGTCTTTGACAGACTCGTTGATTTTATAGTCGGCGCACGCTACTCTTATTACTTGGAAATGCGGCGCAATATGCTTGAGGGAGGGGTTATTGATATTCCTTCAAATATCTTTGATTGGAAAGCACTTGAGCGCACGAGTGGCTATTTGCGCCTCTATATGGAGGACTTTCATGGTAAGTTCAAGGAACGCTATGACGGCAATTTCGCTGCCGAAGATTTTAAAGATTGGTTCCGTTATTTTCATGTCGAACGTCCTGAACAAAAATCAACAAAAAAATCTGTTTCCGAAGCTTTGCTCGCTGATGATCTACCGAGGATTTAAATTTAAGGCTAACGCCGCGAGATGCCGGATTTGACGAAAGCTCAGACCGGCATCTCGTCATAGGTTCTGCCCTCTAACTCCCGCCCCATTTTCGACTTACGTTTACCACCCCACTGTTTAAAGAAAAAATGTACTTTGGCATCCGCGCACCATTTTTAAGTATGATAATTATTACTATATTAAATTATACCAATTTTTGTTAGGTTATGTCAAGTTATTTTTTATCTTCCTACCATCTTCTCGTCCAAAAGTAGACAAAACTGATAATCCCCGCTACAACCATGATGCAATATGTGACGAAATAGAGTCTTACATTGATCAGATAAGTTAAAAATTGGATGCCTACGAAAACACCAATAGCAAGCAGGTTACAAAAGAAAGGGATCCAGACAGCGGCTGTCCGTTTTTGGACGAATTCTTCGGCGAGTGGCAAGTTAGATTGTGGTTTTGGATAAAAGATGACGTAATTGAGTAAAATGACGAACCCCGGCAAGAGATAAAAAATGCCTAAAACGCCCCAAAGAACGACAGCAATGCAAAGCATTAAGAGCGTACACGGAGCAACAAGATAAAAGAGGGCAGTCGCTTGTACACCTCGCCACAGGTTACTTGATGCTGTGAAGGGTGCAAGTTTTAACATCCACGCCGCTTTCCAGTGCTCTGAATATCTAACCGGTACGATGAAACTATCAACAAATGCCATACCAACAAAACAGAACATAATAGAAAAACCTGGGCTTAGTCCGATGGCATAGGAGTTCTGAATCCATTTCCATTTTAGAAAAAATAGATTATCCTGCGTGGATATAACAATTATGACAAGAATACTCCCAAGCGAAATGAAGAATTGTTGCAGTATTCTCTTATCCCGACATAGGTATGCAGTGCTGAGGCAAAGTCCGGCACGGATAGCGTGGTTTCGGAACATTCTCGCAAATAGCGGCGTTTTCACCTGTACCTCAGACTTTTGTCGACTCTCAGATCCCAACAGATAGGAGAGGTATTCTGAATAACCTCTGGCGATATTCCGAAGTGGCACCAACACCAAAAAGAGCGTCGAAGTAACAGCCAATCCTGCTAAAATCAGAAACTGCCGTTCTATTTCTCCAAGTGCAAGCGAGACTGCCCCAGCAAACCATCCATTCGGGAGCACGTAGAACCATTTCAGAGCAGAGGTCAATTTATCTGCTGTGAAATCTTCTGGTAACATGCGTGGTGATAATTGAGCGAAAAGAATCCACATTGTTGGGAAAAGCGCGGGGAATATAAACTGCGCGTATTGCGCTATGTTTCGGAGCCCTTTTTTCGTGTAGAATTTCGTCAAATACCCTGCGAACATCGTCATTACACCGATGGTGAAAAAGCCGGACATAAAGACAAGGAGTAGGTAAACTAAAGGAAAGAAGAATTGGAAATTAGAAGGGTCTTCTCCACGGAGCCAAATGCCACCGATAGCGGGTAACAGATTTGAACTCACCAACAACAGAACAGTGTAAGTGAGGATCGGTGTCAGTTTCACGAGAAAATAGGTGCGTGATGAAATTGGGGTGTGTGCCACAACAGGATAGTGTGTCGGACTGAGAAGCACATCAAAGTATGGGATCGTCCAGAGTCCGACTACCACCATAGACATAGTTATACCCATAAGTGCGTAAGTGAACACATCCACTCGGAGGATCACCATAATTGCAATGGATATACTTATGATAAAACAGAATAGGCAGTTCAAACCCAGCGACAAGTTAGCAAAGCGTTTTCCTTCAAGTGCCCGCTTCTGCACCAATTTTTCTGTTTGTAGGAGGGAGCTATATTGGGTTGGGGAGGCACCGAGTCTCTCTACGATTTTCTCAAACATCTACGACTACTTTCTCTCATCTCTTTTTAAGAAAATGGACAAAACCGATAAGACCGCTCACAACCGTGACGGCATAAAAACTGTAATAAACCCATATATTAATCAGGTAAGTTAGATATTGGATGCCTACAAAGGCTATAACAACAAGCGCGCTACATACAAAAGGGATCCATGCGCCAGCAGCCATCCGTTTTTGGACGAATTCTTCGGCGAGTGGCAAGTTAGATACGGGTTTTGGGTAAAAAATGACGTAATAGAGTAAAATAGTGAACCCCGGCAGGACGTAAAAGATCCCGGAAACGCCCCAAATAAAGGTAGCAATGCAAAACATAAGGAACGTACACGGCGCAACAATGTAGAGAAGGGTCGTCGCTTGCACACCGCGCCATAAGTCTCGCGTTGTTGCAAGCGGTGCGAGCGTTAACATCCATGATGCTTTCCAATGTCCTGAGTATCTGACCGGTAAAATGAAAGTCCCTATAAAACTTGTCCCGACAAAGTAAAACATCATAGAAAAGCCTGGACTTAATCCGATAGCGTAAGCGTCTTGAATCCACTTGAGAGAAAATGGTTCGTCTTGCATAAATAGAACCACAAGTATAATGATGGCACCGAACGCACCGAAAAGTTGTCGCAATATGTGCTTATCGCGCCACATATATGCAGCACCAAGGCAAAACGCTGCGCGCATAGCAGGGTTTCGGCACAGTCTCGCGAACAGCGGTATTTTCACCCGCAACTCGGATCTCTGTTGATTGCCAGATTCCAACAAGTAAGAGAGGTATTCTGAATAACTTCTCGCGATACTCCGAAGTGGGGCGAATATCAAGATGAGCGTTGAAACGACTGCCAGTCCTGTTAGAATCAAAAAATGGCGTTCTATTTCTCCTACCCCAAGCGATACGGCTCCGGCGAACCAACCGTTCGGAAGTGCATAGAACCATTTCACAAATGCGTTTAATTTATCTATTCCGCCATCTGATAATGAGGAAGGTAAACGGGGGAGAAGAATCCATACCATAGGGAAAAGACTTGGAAATATAAACTGCGCGTATTGCGCGATATTTCGGAGACTCTTCTTCGTATAGAGTTTCGTCAAATACCCTGCGAAGACTGTCATCACGCCAATGGCAAAGAAGCCTGACATGAAAGCGATAAACAGATAGACGAGCGGAAAAAGGTATAGGAGTTGAGAAGATTCCCTAACATGAATCCAGATACCAGCGATTGCAGGCGGCAGATTGAAACTAACTAACAATAACACGGTGTAAGTGAGGATCTGCGTCAGTTTCACAAGAAAATAGGTGCGCGATGAAACTGGCGTGTGTGCCACAATCGGGTAATGTATAGGCGCGATAAGAATATCAAAGTATGGGATCGTCCAGATGCCTATCATCGCCATAGACATGGTGATGCTGATCAGCGCGTAGGTGAACACGTTCAAAGAGACAAGTAGCATAGACGCGCTCGAAAGTCCCACGATAAAGAAGATTCCACAGCTCAAACCAAGCGACAGGTTGACGAAGCGATTTCCTTTAAGCGCGCGCTTCTCCACCAATTTCTCTGTATTCAGGAGGTACCTGTACTGCGTTGGCGAGGCACCGAGCAATTCTACAATTTTGTCAAGCATCTACGGTTTCCTCCGTTCGTTTATTTTTTTGGAGAAAATAAATAAAAATGATAAAACCGCCCACAACAGTGACACAATAGAAACCGTAATAGACCCATATATTCAGCAGATACGTTAGAAATTGGATGCCTATGAAGACACCAGTGATAAAGAGACTTGATAGAAATGGAATCATAGTTTCGCCAGTCGTCTGTTTTTGGACGAATTCTTCGGCGAGTGGCAAGTTAGATACAGGTTTTGGGTAAAGCATAACGAAATTGAGTAACATGATTGACACCGGTAAGATGTAGAATATACCCAAAATGCCCCAAAGAACGGTCGCAATACAAAACATAAGGAGCATACACGGCACAACGATGTAGAGAAGCCCGACTGCCTGCACGCCTCGCCATAAGTCATGTGTTGTTGAAAGCGGTGCGAGTGCTAACATCCATGACGCCTTCCAGTGTTCTGAATACCTAATGGATGCGATGAAACCGCCAACAACACTAAATCCGACAAAGTAGAATATAGCCGAAAAACCTGGACTTAGCCCGATGGCGAAGGAATGCAGAACCCATCCTTGGTCAAGCATAACTACGAGCATAATGACGCTTCCGAGCGATGCGAAAAACTGGCGCAACATGTTTCTATCACGGCGCATATATACAGCACAGAGGCAAAGCCCCGCGCGGATGGTACGGTTTTGAAACATTCTCCCAAACAGCGGCATTTTCACTCGAATTTTAGATTTTTGACGACTTCCGGATTCCAACAGGTGGGAAAGATATTCAGTGTAACTCTTCGCTATACTCCGAAGTGGCACCAACACCAAAAAGAGCGTTGAAACGATAGCCAGTCCTGCTAAAATCAAGAAATGCCATTCTATTTCTCCGAGTGCAAGCGAGACTGTTCCAGCAAACCAACCGTTCGGAAGTGCATAGAACCATTTCAGAACCGAAACGAGTTTATCCTTTGAAAGGTCTGGTAATAGGCGCGGCAGGAGGATAAACGTCACGGGGAAGAGAGCGGGAAATAGAAACTGCGCGTACTGCGCGATATTTCGGAGTATCCTTTTGCTGTAGAGTTTTGTCAAATACCCCGCGAATGTAGTCATCACACCAATTGTGAAGAAACCCGACAGAAAAACAATAGGCAGATAGACAAAAGGAAAAAGGAGTCGAAAGAAAGAAAATTCTCCTTTATGAACCCAAATACCACCGATAGCAGGCATCAGATTTAAACTGCCTAACAGCAGAGTGGTATAAGTGAGTATCTGCGTTAACTTTACGAGAAAGTAGGTGCGCGATGGTACCGGCGTATGCGCAATAATAGGATAATTTACAGGTATGAGAAGGATATCAAAGTATGGGACCATCCAGATGCCTATCATCATCATAGACATTGTGATGCCGATAAGCGAAAAGGTGAATGTGTCCATCGATAAGAGGAACGGCATAAATGTAAATAAAACACTGATTATAAAACCGAAAACACAGGTCAAGGCGAGAGACATATTGGATAGGTCGTTTTTTCCCTCAAGTGCCCGCTTTTCTACTATCTTTTCCGTTTGTAAGAGATACCTATACTGGGTTGGGGCATCGCAGAATCTTTCCACAATTTTCTCAAGCATTCGGGGTGTTCTCCGTCACAATCCGAATGGCTTCTTCGGTTTTTTCATCAATGCCTGTTGTTTCCGTCAGTTGTGCGAAAATTTCATTGAGTGCGGTTTGATTCGTCTGCTGTCGCAATTCTTCTACTGGGGCATCAGCGATGAGTTTCCCTGAATTGATAATCATGATTCGCGGACAGAGCGTTTCGGCAACCTCAAGGATATGTGTGCAATAGAGGATCGTTTTCCCTAAATCGGCTAAACGTTGGAGGAGTGCTTTCATGAGGGTTACCGTTCCGACATCCAGATTGGTGAAGGGTTCATCTAAAAACAGGACATCTGGATTGTGCATGAGCGCAGACATGATGATACACTTCTGACGCATGCCTTGTGAAAAACCGCTTATCCTTTGGTTTGCCTGAAATGCCATGTCAAACAACTTGGCGAGTTCTTCTATTTTCTGCGCGATGAGGCGTTCCTCTAAATGATAGAGCCTGCCGATTAACTGGAGGTGTTCTACTAAAGTCAGGTGTTCATAGAGTTGTGCTTCTTCAGGCACGTATCCGATGTGCCGCTTTAATTCAAGCAGTTCGGTTTCGGCGTCGTATCCTGCCACAGAGATTTCGCCGGATGTTGGGTGCAGCAAGCCTACGAGCATTTTAAGCGTTGTACTTTTCCCTGCCCCGTTGGGACCGAGATAACCGACGATTTCACCCTGTTTCACTTCAAAACTAATGTCGTCAACTGCTGTATTCTGTCCATATTTCTTGGTGAGATTTGAAACCTGAATCATATTTGTTGGTTATCCTCGTAGTTTCGGACTATCTATGATAATTAGAGACGCGATTTTGGGGCAAAAAGGGTGCATAATTTCGGAAAAACGCAAGGAAATCTGAATTCCTCCAATAGACATCCATTTCGATTTATGATACCATATTAACACATTTCTATCACCCGATTTCTTGAAAGAAGAAGGAGCATATACATGGAATTCGTCCAGTTGACGGAGGCGCAACGTCAGGAATTTGAAGAGAACGGATACTTCATCATGCGCTCAGTCCTTGACAACGAGATGATAGATCGTTTGCTGGAAGCAGGGGATCGTTTAATGGCATCTTTGGATCTCAATGGCGGACATTATGGTCACAGGCGGGACGGATTGGTACAAGAACCTGCCTTCGCGGAACTCGTATCACAAACAAAAGCGATCCCCTTGGTGATTCAACTTCTTGGCACGAATATCCATATCACCAATACCGCGCTCCTCTATAAGCATCCGCAGCCTCACGAACTTCCAGAACGCCGTGGCTGGCATCGAGATGCCGGTATACATTTGGATCTCGGACATAAGGCTTGCCCGCGCGTTGGGTTGAAGGTGGCTTACTGCTTAACGGACTGTGATGTGCCGAACTCTGGTGCGACGCTGTTTATTCCGAAGAGTCATAAATCAGGGGAACCGTTGGGCATTCCCGAAGGCGAGATTGATCCGATTGAACCGTACGACGAGCCTTTACTCCGTGCAGGGGACGCTTATTTCTTTGAAAGTCGTATCTACCACACCACCGGACTCAACTTTACGGATAAAACCGCCAAGATTGTTATTTATGGCTATCATTACGCGTGGCTCAAGCCAGAAGGGTATCTGTTGTACTACAACGACAGACAGCAACCCGATGCGGACGTACTGGAAAAGGTTGACGATTTAGGGAAACAGTTTCTCGGTGGTGGTGGCGGTGCGGCAGCACAATGGTCAGCAGCACATAATCTGGCGTTAGAACAGGCACCACATGTCGTGACAATCTAACCTTTTTTTGCTACTCAAAACTGGTAGAGGTTCCGGGCATTTTCTGCCATGATCTTGCGTTTGAGCATCGGCGCGAGGTTCTTTGGGAGTGCCTGATCAGGGGAATCAAAATCCCAATGTGGATAGTCAGTGGCGAACATTAGCCTGTCGTCTAAGTTGAGCTGCGCGAGGAGTTGGTCGAAGTATTCTTGTTTGGGGGGTTCTTCGATCGGCTGTGTGGTAACCCAGAAGTGTTCGCGGATGTATTCGGACGGCAACCGTTTTAGTTCAGGTACTTCGTCCCGCAATTTTTTCCACGCCCGGTCAAGTCGCCACATCAACGGCGGTAGCCACGCGAATCCACCTTCAATTAGAACAGCTTTGAGTGTCGGAAATTGTTCAAAGACCCCTTCGCAGACGAGGCTGGTTACCTGTGTCTGGAACGCCTGCGTCATTCCGGCGTGGTCTTCAATGTAGTGTGAAGGTCTACCGACGGCGGTAATCGGTCCTACACCGACACCGGTGAAGTGGATGCCGATTGGGAGGTCGTGTTCGACTGCTGCCTCGTACATCTTCCAATACTTACGCCGTCCCAACGGTTCCATCGTGCGTGCAAGCAGCAATATTTGCACGAACCCCGGATGCTTTGCCAGTCGGTTAATCTCAGCGGTGGTGAATTCTGCGTCATCGCATACAACAATCATTGAGGCGCGTAATCTCGGTTCTTTTTCAAGCCATTCCTCAATTTGCCAATCGTTCATGGCACTTGCCCACGCTGCTGCATAAGCGAGATTCGGCATTTCGCAGACTGGCGTTAAACAATTGAGGATACCATATTCGATGTTGAATGTATCCAGCAATTGCTCACGCAGGAAGTCGAGATCGGAACCCGGTCTATGTCCGGAGGGTGTCCATGCGTCGTATCTGGCACCGAAAGGCTGGGCGCGAGGAATGTATGCGCCGACGCGGTCGGTTGTGCCGACCATGCTATGATGCTTGCGCCAACGTTCGGAGAGATAGGGGTATAGCACCGTCTCGGAAGCGAGCGTGTTATGGATATCGCAGTCGATGACTGAGGGTTTCTGTTGTTCAGGTATTTCTGTTTTCTTCATTTTTGTGCCCATTTCACAGACAAGTGTTCCGCCCCATTATGAACAGCTTGATCATATATTCTATGCTTCATCATAGTTGATTACTCAATCAGAAGAATTAGTAAAATAATCTTCTCGGTACTTAGAGAAGTAATATAGCACAGCGCGCTCCGCAACATCTTTCATAATCTCAAACATTTCATCAACTGTCCACTCCTCGGCCCGGAAATAAAAACTACCTCGGTTGAATCGCCCGTCTTCCTCGTTGTGGAGATAGATTTTGTTGAGTTTGCCAAACATTGCCATGGTTGATATCCGATCTAAAATCGTAGATGTTTCCTCAAAGTCACAACCGTATCCAAAGCAAACAAAGGGGAAAATACTTTCGCGCAGTAACGCGGTGCGGAACCCGATTAGATTCTTTCCAAGGCGTTCGATAGCATTTCCTTGTGCTTGCTTGCCTAATCCTTCTTTTGCTCGCCTATCATTTGTTCCTTGATTTTTTACCTCCGAGATCAAAATTGGATAGGTTAATGCGCTGTCCTTGTTGCTCTTTATCGTAAGAATACCTCCATCTGGTTTCATACTAGTATTGTTGAAGTGGCAATGTAAATCAGTGTCAGGAAAATATGGTCTTAGTTCATTAATAATGTCTTTCAGAAGCCATTGTTTTTTATGATCTAAAGAAATTTTTTTGTCAAATTTATCCTCCAAATATTCAACAACTTTGTAAAGCGCTTTGATAAGCACCTTTTCTTGTTGTTTAGCCGTTGCGTTGATTATGGTGTCTGATCGTAGTTCTCGCAGTCGCTCTTTATTTGCCATTGAAATTCCTCTCTACAAGAAATAGTTGTTCAGTTACATGGATGTTTCGGTTTTTTAGATTCCTTGATCCGCGAAATGTATTGTACTGTATCTCAAATTGATCAACAATTCCTATTTTTTGAAGCATAGTACGCATTTCGTCAGGCGGAATAAACCCTTCATTATTAAACGAAATAAGAAAAAAGCGTGTGTCAATTGTATGTAGTAGATTATTAAATAGTTCTTTAGATGTTGTTTGGACATTATAACCTGAGCGCTTCCAGTTCTTTGGAATACCTGATACTCGACTTATATCAGTGGGTTCTTCATAATGTACAAGTAAGTTTAGCATAAAGTAATTTGAACCATAAGGGTGTTGATTGTAAGGCGGATCAATATAAGTCAAATCAAGTTCCTTTATCTGACTAGCTATTTTATTTGTGTCGTCATGATACACTTCATAATCACATTCAAATTGACTTAGAACAGGTGGTTCTAGTTCAATTCGCCCTTTAATACGATTTAATGCGTTGGAATTAGTGCCGCCGTATTGCCCAATTCCAGTCATCTTGTTCTTGTAGAAGCCCTTAAATACCCCGGAAGTGTTTGAGTGGACAGACGCTTTACTAAGAAGAGGCCCTAGTAGCGAATCACGGAAGTTTGCGGGATAGTCCTCAATCATTCTACGATAATTATCTAGTCGGCGGGCATTATCGGGTGTGTAGAAAGCTCGGTCGTTTTGTGTAATATTCGATTCATCCTCAGGCGCATAAAGTTTCTCAATAAATCCTTTAGAAGTTGGTTTGTCCACACGATTGTTGAGATCCTTAACAATTCTGGAAATTGTAGTCAAATCAACTGAGCTGCGATTTTGGAGATAACATCGCGAAATTGACGCAGCGTAGTCCTCAAAATCGTTACTTGCAAGATACGAGGCATGGGCTTTCATAAAACGAGAGACAATACCGGAGCCACTGAATGCATCAAATACCCGAAGGCGTGATTTGCCCATTCGTTTCTTCACTTGTATAACTGCCCTACCTATGTGGCCCAATAGCGAACGTTTATTGCCTATATATGTAATAAGTTGATTTGAGAGGTAGTCAATGTTTTCTATTCCAATCATAGAGAGTACTTCCTCACAGATGCCCAGAATGCATCAGTTTTTTTACGATGTCGGTATGTAGGAGTAACAACCTGAGTATTGTATGTGGGCCAAGTCAAGGCGTTGAGCAGTCTTAAGACGATACCTTGTGAAACTGCTGCTTCACCTACAAATATGTCTTTGTCTAAACCTTCGCGTATGTCATCAATGTGTTCCTTAAGTGTCATTGCCTAATGAAGACTTCCTTTCCGTTTCAACATAAAATTCGGTTGTGAGATGGACTTACCGAGAGCACTTGCACGGACTAATAAATTTAATTTTCCCATTATATAACATTTTATTTCCATGTCAAGGAAAAAAGGTAGGGTCATTTAGTTTTAAGAGATTCTTGAGTTTTGTGCCTCTTTTCGCAAATCCGGTGCGGTTAGGAAACCGCACCATAGGTGTCAATTTAGCGATTTTTCGTGCTATTCTCGGTATATTAAGTCTGAACTGTGATTTCTCTGATTTTTCTGATTTTTGTGATAAGATCTCTGATGGCAAATAAGATGCTGATTGTGGTGTTGAAGTTTCTACAGAGAGGGCGTTCCCGCAGAACTGATCAGTGGTCAGGCCTGGGTTTTCAGTTTTCAGTTGTTTGTGATGGGGTCTCTTATCATGGGAATCATAGCAATCAGAAAAATCACAGTTCAGAAGGCAACAGTGGCAGGAGTGTGTCCGTTTTTGGGGCTCGCAAGGGTTTTCAATAGGTTTTTGAAGTCTTGAAGTTCTCTGTTTAGAATCCGGTTCGGTTGGGAAACCGAACCTACCGGGCCTGGGTCTGAGACGGTTGCTGTTTCTAAAATTGACCCCTTTGGTGTGGTTTCCTAACCGCACCATAGGTGTCAATTTGGTCCCGTAGGTTGGGTAGAACGGAACTGAGAGGCAGATGCAGGATTCTAAAGACGCACCGAATCCAATAGTTGTCGGATACACTTAAGAACGCAGTGAAACCCAACTTCATACCGTTGGTGTCTGGAAAACCACAAAAGCGTTGGGTTTCACTCGGTTTCTGGTCGATGTGGCATATATGGAGAAATTTGATTTTTCTCTCACTCTTCAGTTTTTTTGTGACATCCGTTCTACCCAACCTACGATCCCACGAACAGTTTTTTCCTAAATTGACATCTATAGTTTGCCTGTACGAATGGGTATCAAAGAGTGGAATTCTCTGTAGAAATGAGATAGAGCCTGGCTTTTACCGCTCAACCCAATAGATGTCTACATTTGTATTTTGATTATCGAATGTCACGTTTTTTAATCTCTTTTCTCAAAGTATAGGTTTCTGACTCTGCCTCCAGTCAGTCTAAATCCTGTAACGAGTTCAGTGTCGTCTCGTGTGAAACGGATTTCTGGAAAAAACCATGTGTTCCCAAGGAAATGACCGTCGGTGTAGGTTAGCAATATGTCATCGTGCCGTATATGTTGTGCTATAAGTTGGTTTCCGTGTACGCGAATGCTGTAGGTCGTATCGAGTTCTTCGGTGTAATAATCACCCTCAAATTCTGTCAACTGCTCTGGTGTCGGCGGTTCAGATTTGATGTCCTCAGCCGGTGCTGCTTTTTCTCGCTCGGATGCTTCTACGGGAGCAAGGACATCAAGAAGATAAAGATCCGCGACTTTTTCTGCTAAACGGAGTGGGTTAAATGTGTCCAGATTGCATAAGATGACAACACCAAATTTCTGATCAGGAAAACGGATTAAATGGCTCCGAAATCCGCGCCATGACCCACTATGCCCAACGGTTTTCAATCCTCTATACTCACCGATGCTCAGACCTAAAGCGTAACTAATTTGCTCTCCGTTGTTTAGCACACCGCGCTGGTGCATCTGGTCTATCACTGTCTGTTCGCCAATCCGTGTGTCGTCAAAGTTCAGAATCCATTTCGCTAAATCTTCCACCGTTGAATAGAGCGAACTTGAACCGAGGGCGGTTGTATTGTTAACAGTATGCTTAAATCCACCGTTTTCGGCGGCTTGATACGAGTATGCTCGGTTCTTCAGAATCATTTGGTGGTCATCGTGAAAATGAGAGTTCGTCATAGCGAGAGGTTTGAAGATGTGAGCATTTGTCCATTCTCTGAAGGAGTCTCCAGTTACCCTTTCGACGATTTCTGCGAGCAGGTTGTACCCCGTATTGCTGTATAGATACGCCTCCCCCGGCTCAAAGTTGAGTGATTTCTGATGTCGGACCATTCTCAGAATATGCTGAAACGAAATTACATCTTCCATCTCGACACCGGCGATGACAAGTGACTGTACCCAATCCCGTAGTCCGCTGGTGTGATGCAGGAGATGTCGGGTTGTGATTGTGTTACCAAAATCCGGGACATCGGGTAGGTGTACCCGTATATCGTCATCTAATGAAAGCTTTCTGTCGTGCGATAGAGAGGCGATAGCAAACGCTGCAAATTGTTTAGAAACTGAAGCGATGTCGAAGATGGTCGTCGTTGTAATCGGGATGTCATATTCCAGATTTGCCGTCCCGTATCCCTGTTTATAGATGACTTCACCGCCTCTGGTAACCGCTACAGCGGCACCTGGAGAATCCGGTTTGTTCCATTCTGCAAACAGTTGATCGACTCTTGCCTCAAGTGTCTGGTGGGTTGCCATTGCTGTCTCCTCTGGTTTACTTGCACAGCCCCATTTGCATTAGGATTAGGAATCGGATACAGGATGAAACTAATAAGGGTTTTTCCGATGAAGACGACTGTGGATTAAGGACAGAAAAGGAAATTGCTATAGGATTCACACCATCACCATTCCCTGTTTATCCCGTAAGCATCAAAAATCGTATCTGCACCAATAATTGGAAATCCCTCAACGAGTGCTTGTGCAATTATCAACCGGTCAAACGGATCTCGATGGTGAAAAGGCAAGGTGGTAAGCTTGATTAGGCAGTCAACTGTGATATCCAATATTTCAATACGATTGAAATCGAGTTGTTCTGGAAACAACTTCTCAAAAGGTTTGTTTAAAACGAGTTTCCCTAAACTCAGCAGATATTTCATTCCGTATACTCTCTGAAGTCTGGAAGTTCATCGTCAAAATCCTCACTAATGTCAATAAGCCCTTCGGCACTTCCAAAGCCAACCTTTACCCAGGGCTCACAAAAAATACTTTTCCACTTGTATTGATAGGGCGGCATCAATGTGTCCATTGATTCAGCATGAAACAGAAAATGGTACTTCACATACGTCTGATCTATCAATTTGATGCAATCATCTAATGTCTCGAAGGACGGAACGACTTTCAACTCGCGCTCATCCCAATGGGCAATCCGCTTATCAGCAAACTCCGCAAGTATTTTTGCTTTGGATTTAAGTCGCGCCTTATCATTTTTTACCATCTGTGGACAAACGTATGCCCCACTTGCATCTGCGTATGACGCAAAGCCATCCATTTTTATGATTTCCTTCAGTTGAGAAGTGCCAACAATTCCTACTGCTTCAAGATCTGCCTTACCTACTACTTGATCCAAGTCGGGTCCATTAGAATGAGGATGGCGGGAATTGAAGTAGTCACTGGAGAGCTCTTCAGGGTTTTTAGCAATTTCGTCAAGCAATTTTACAAAAGATATGCTATCCTTCTGCAATTCAGTCTGCCGACGGATTCCTGCTGCCGCATGAGAGCAATACGTCCTCGCGAGATAACTATAGAAGGCATTAGGCTGTTGGATACGTGGGTTTTCACGGATCATGTCCTGGACTTCCCAGAACATGTTTGCGTCTTCAACAAGCACTTGAATATCGTTGTGAATCGTCTCCATCCATCCGAGCCACTTTTCCAATTTTTGACTTTTCTCAAACTTCTGATTCATTTTAAGTACTCCCCAAATGGAAAAAACGCGTAGACTGGGTTAAACGAAAAATCAAAAATCACGAATGTTCCATCTGGCTTAGGAGGTTCAGGCAGTTTCAATCTTCTATCCAAAGTTATGTCCAATTCACGTTTAAGTATAATACATTGTCAAGGAGTTGTCAAACCAAACGTCTATTTTAGAGGCGGTAGAATTCCCGCGCATTTTCGGACAAAATTTTGCGTGTCAGCGATTGGGGTAAGTGTGCTGGAAAAGCCTCTTCCGGAGTATCATAGTGCCAGTGCGGATAGTCGCTCGAAAACATTAACATGTCTTCGGAGTCGAGTTGACCGACAAGCTGAAGGAGTTCTGCTGCAGTGGGCGGTGCGTCAATGGGTTGGAGTGTCAGGCGGATGTGTTCTCGGATATATGCTGATGGGGGCCGCTTTACCCATGGTGTCAGACTTCGCAAGCCGCGCCACTCTTTATCAAACCGCCACATGAGCGATGGCATCCATGTAACACCGGTTTCTATGAGTGCGACGCGTAAGTCAGGAAACTTGTCAAAAACTCCCTCTGATACGAGACTCAAGACCTGCGCTTGAAACACCTGCGACATACCGACGTATTCTTCAAGGTAAGTTGAGGGCCATCCCACAGATGTTGGTGGCAATCCGGGTGCGCCGCCGTAATGGATACCGACTACGAGTTGATGACGGAGCACCGCAGCGTAGATCGGATGATAGCGTCTATTGCCGTAAGGCACCTGTGATCGGGCAGGTAGCATTACTTGGACGAAGCCTGGGTGTCCTCCTAAACGTTCAATCTCCTTTACTGCGAGTTCAGGATTTTGGCTTGGTACTATTAGTGAAGCACGTAAACGCGGTTCCGGGTCGAGCCAATGTTCAATCTGCCAATCGTTGACTGCCGAGGCAAGCGCTGCAGCGAGGTCTTCATTGTGTACGCTCTGCACCCGAAATCCACAGGTAAGTATGCCGTACTTAACCTCCCAAAAATCGAGGGCATGCTTACGTAAGAGTGCTAAATCCGATGCGGGACGGTTTTTTGAGGGCTGCGTGATTTCTGGACGTGTTGAGGTCGGCACACCCTCTGGATAGTCATCCGCGTCGGGTCCCGGAAAACCAGATTCTTCGCAATAGTCGCACCAGTAATCGGGTAGGTACGGATAGAGCATTCGGAGTGTAGGCAATCGGTTGTGGAGGTCAGCGTCGATTATAGGCATGCCCGATTGCACGAAACTCGGTTTTCCATTGTCTGTTTTCATCGGTTTTCCTTTTTATTTTTTGATCACATTGGACGAATATACTGAGGTTAGGTTGTACCGTAGGTATGCCAAAATAACATCGGTTCGTCTTCGTATCCGTGCGCCTTTACATAATGGATAAGTCCTGATAGTGCCTTACCGGTATAGGTATTTTCAAGCGTGAGCCCCTCATGTTCAGCCATCATAGCGACAGCGCGTTTGCCAGCTTCGGTGGGGATAGCGTACCCGTCCCCAAAATCGTCATGCCAGAGTTCAATGCTGCGCGCGTGAATATTACTTGAATCCACTGCACCCATGAGGCGAAGGGTCCGCCGTACCATATGAGAAATTGCCCACGCGTTTGCGACCACGCGGTCAGCGACACGGACACCGACAATCCGGGATTGTAACCCCGCAAGCCGGACCCCAACTTCTAAACCCGCCATAGTACCACACGTCCCTACCGGTACGAAGATAAATCTCGGTTCTGGAAGCACTCCCTCCTCAATCTGTGATTTCAGTTCCGAAACTGCTTTCACATAGCCGACAGACCCGAGCGGTGCCGAACCACCGGCTGGAATGAAATAGCGTTCCTCTCCGATGCCAAGCGTCGTTTTTATCTGTTCATAAGCGTAACGCGCAAACATCGTCTCCATACGCTTAACCTCATAGATCTGATCAGCGTGTTCACAAATTGTGCGATAGTTCTTTTCGGAATAGTCAGTAGGCGGTTGTTTAAAGAGCAAGCACTCTACTTGGAATCCAGACGCTTTGCCGTAGACCGCTGTTGCCCGAACATGGTTAGAACCTGTCGGCCCGATTGTGAAGAGTGTCTCTTTAAGGTCTGCTTGTGCTGCCGCTGCAAACATATACTCCAGTTTTCGCACCTTGTTGCCCCCTCCCAACGGGCCGCTCAGATCGTCTCGTTTTATCCAGAGGGACTGGAAACCGAGGGTTCGCTCAAGGTTTGAGAGACGTTGCACGGGTGTCGGGAAGTTTCCAAGTGGATGGTGAGCGATTGATTCAATCATAGATTTGTTGGCACTACTGGACAATACCACTTTCGATTATCTGGTTTGCAACATGCTCAGCGAGTGCTGCGATTGCCAAGGTTGGTGGTACGCCGATAGAGGTTGGAAAGAGGCTCGCATCGGCAACAAATAAACCTTTCACTGCATGGGATTCCCCTGAAAGCTTGACGACGTTTCGGTTCGGATTTTCACCCATTCGGAGTGTGCCTTGCGGATGACTTGAAGCGAGCATGATGTCATTTGGGACGATGCCGCGTCGGCGGACAATCTCAAGATCCATTTCTGTTTTGATAGGGAAATGTTGTGTATAGGGCATCACAATCTCTGTTGCGCCGGCAGCGAAAAGTAGGCGGGCGGCGTTGATTGCGCCTTCTACCAACATCCTTTTATCTGATCGCCGGAGTCGGTATGCGATATTTGGCGCGCCTCTGTAATTGACTGAGACTCGTCCGGTTGTTCGGTCATGTAAGAGAACGAGGAGCGCAGCGATGTGGCGGTAGCGTTCCATCAGTTCTCGATGATCCTCACCGAATCCCGGAAGGCTTGCAGCGACTATCATCTGCGAACCGAAGGCAGGCATGAGTAGGTAACCACTACTCCGAGACTTTTCTAAGTTGAGGAACTCATCAATATAGTAACTTTGCGGGATGCCGAGGTGTCCGTCAATGGTTTCGTTGAAAATCCCACCGACAAAAACAGCCGGATGCAAGTGGAGATTTTTTCCTACCTGTCGGTTTGTGTTCGGCAGCCGGCTTTTTAACCAGAGTTGTGGTGAGTTGATGGCACCGGCGGCGAGTACCACCGCTTTGCTCTGGATATCCAACTTGCCTGATGGCAGTTGTGCAGAAACACCAACGACTCTATTTTTTTCCGTATGGATTTTCTCAGCGGTGCAGTTGCTATAGAGTCGTGCGCCTGCGGCAAGTGCCAAAGGGATATACGTAACCGCCATACTCTGTTTGCCACTTCTTGTGGGGTTGTCCTGAGTTGATTTCGAGAGTGGGCATCCGAAAAGGCACTGCGATCCGCACGTAGGGCAGGCACCCCTATTGTGCCTTTGCACGACACCGCGCCACTTCATCACTTCGCATCCGCGACGAATAACAGCATTTAGGCGGTTCACGTCCGGTTCCTGTATCTGTGTGACACCGAGCATCTGCTCCACACGCGCAAAGTTGGCTGAGAGGTCTGGAACACCCCACCTATCTAATAGTACTTGTGGTGGGCGGACAGCGTAGCAGAGGTTATGTACGGTTGAACCGCCGACCCCTCTGCCTTGCGAGATAACGATCGCGCCATCGCGTGTGCGCCGTAAGCCGTTATCCCAGAAGAGGCGGCGCAGCATCTCTGGTTCGTAGTTACCGAAAGTGGAAGGGTCGTGATTTTCGCCTGCCTCTAAAATGATTACTGATAACCCAGCTTCAGCGAGTTCTTTTGCGACGACAGCACCGCCTGCCCCAGAGCCGATAACGCACACATCAGCATGTTCTTGCTGGAGTTGCTGGTTTTGCCGCTGCGAGGCGCGGGCACTATTGGTGGCACTCGAGGACTGAGATTGTGAATTGTTCATAGTGTTGCGTACGCTTTTAATCTGAAACTTATAGGATTTCTAATATATTATATTTGTAGAAGGTATTGCCCAAATAAGAACTTCTATCTTGGAAGAACCCCCTAAATCCCCCTTATCAGGGGGACTTTGAATGGTACTTGTTATGCAAACTGTCCAAATAGAAATGGTATTACTTTGTCAGAGAGCGGTAGCGTTGATATGCCTGCTCTGCTTTCGCCTGTTCGCCGATTTGCCGATAGGTATTTGCCAAGTTTCGATAGAGTTGTGGGTTCGTTGTGTTAAGACGGACTGCGGTCTCAAATTGCGTAATTGCCTGCCGATGTTTTTTTAGCATCATATAGACAATACCGAGACTATTCCGGTACACTGCACTCTTTGGATGTGCTTCAACGAGGTTTCCGTATATCTCAAGTGCGTCCATGTAAGCCTCTGTTTGAAGATAACTATAACCGAGCAATTCGGATGCCTTCTCATCCTGTGGAGCGATAGTAAGACACGCTTTGAGCTCCGCAATCGCGGGTTTCCATTCTGTTCGTTTGATGTGCAGTTCAGCGAGTTGATAACGGAGTCGAAGGCGTTGTGGATTGTCGAGAATCAAACGTTGGAGTGTTGTCAGTTGTTCCTCTTCACGGGTGAGTTTCTCAAATGTACGGAGCGCAGCGCGTCCCTCGGTAATTTTCCCAGTGCGTAGATAACAGTTTCCCAGATTGAAATGTGCTTTCGCGTGCCGACTTTGGCGTTTAATAACTGCTTCAAAATGGGGTATTGCTTGCGTAAAATCCTCTGCTTGGAAGTAGGCGAGACCGAGAATGTAACGTGCCTCATTGTCATGCGGTATCCGTTTAAGGTGATGGATTGCTTCATCGATTTGGTTCAGACGCAGGTAGGCGGCACCTAAAAGCCTGCGTGCTTTAAAGAGGTCGGGCTGCAGTTGTAAAGCGCGTTGCAGCGGTTTAACGGCATCTTCCGCGTTCGCCATACCGATCAGATATGCCTCGCCGAGACGAACGTGCGCATCGGCAAAATCGGGCGTGAGATTGATGGCATTTTGGAGTGCCTGAATTGCTGGTTTCCACTGCGATTGCCTGCCGTATAGCACACCGAGTTGATAATGTGCCTCAGCGTGCGATGCGTCCAGTTTTATTGCTCGCTGGAACGCTGCGAGCGCAGTGCGATTATCTTTCCGAGTGAGTGCTTGCAAACCCGTCTGATAGGCGTGTGCTGCCTCGGTGGGTGTGCCTTGTTCTGCTGGCACGAGACACACCACGGATAAGAAAATTAATAAAGAAAGACAGAAAAGATTCGTTTTCACTGTTCTTAGGGTTATTCAGTTTTAAGAAATTATAGGGTTTCAGGTCTTCTTTTATCGAGCCGGTGCGGTTAGGAAACCGCACCTACCGGGTTTGGTTAACTAAAAACAGAATAAAATAGAAAACTAAATAGTCCTATCACTGTTTGTTAATCTGTAGACACGATTTTGCATTCATGATAGCATATTTCCACGTGTCTATCAACCCACTATCAGGGCAAAACTTGCAAGCCCATCTCTGAACGTGAGTTTGACCTAAGCAGAGAACGGCACGATACAACCTACGGTTGTTCGTTAAGGTCTCTTAAAATTAATTCAAAAAATCAAGTCAAGCCCGTAGGGGTTGACGGCTCCAGAGAAAGAAACGTCAATTCCCAATCCACTCACCTTAACCACAAGGAAAATTAAAAAAATGGAATTTGTTCAGTTGACTGATGCACAGCGCGAGGAATTTGATGAGAACGGTTATCTTATCGTGCGTTCTGCAATTGATAGCGAGATGATTGATCGTTTGACTGAAACAGGCGACCGCCTCATGGAATCGTTTGAATACCACGGCTATTACGCACATCGGCGGGACGGTTTGGTGCAAGAACCTGCATTTGCGGATCTTGCAACACAGTCAAAGGCAGTGCCGTTGATTCTTCAACTGCTCGGTACAAATATCCATATTACGAATACCGCGCTTATCTACAAACATCCACAGACACCAGAAAAACCTGACAACCGTAACTGGCATCGAGATGTTGGTGTACATTTAGATGTCGGGCACGAAGGGTGTCCACGCGTGGGTTTGAAGGTAGGCTATTGCTTAACAGATTTCAGTGTGCCGAACTCAGGGGCGACATGGTTTGTCCGACAGAGCAATAAATTGAGTGAACCGCTGCGTATCCCTGAAGGCGAAGTCGATCCACCTACGTATGATGAACCGCTGCTCCAAGCAGGCGATGCGTTCCTGTTTGAGAGTCGTATCTATCATGCTGCGGGGTTAAATTTCAGAGAGAACATCTCTAAAGTGGTCATCTACGGGTACCATTATCGCTGGGTTAAACCCGATTACTACCTACGATATTACGACGATATCCTGCAACCCGATGAAACGGTAGTTGAAAATCTGGATGATCTTGGTAGGCAGTTTCTCGGCGCATCCACGGATACGCAGGGCAGGCGCGACCCGAACGGCATTCATTGGGCTGGTACAGAATGGGCAACGGCACACAATTTGAATTTAGAGCAAGCCCCACAAGTTGTTACTGTTTAAATTAGAATGCGTGAAGAAGGAGCAAAAATGGCTAAAGTTAAAGAAGTTAAGGTAGGTATTGTTGGGTGTGGTGGTATTGCTGGCGGTAAACACCTTCCCGGCCATAAAGGTGTCAAGGGTGTTTCAATTATCGCTGCGTGCGACATTGACGAATCCCGCGCGAAAGCGTTCGCGAAACAGCACGACATTC
Source organism: Candidatus Poribacteria bacterium (assembly GCA_026706025.1). NCBI lineage: Bacteria > Candidatus Poribacteria > Candidatus Poribacteria bacterium. Next base: position 73,243 of record JAPOZO010000002.1, on the reverse strand, counting down.
CGCACGTTTTCAGCGATTACGAGGAATTGGCTGCGATGGATGAACTTGATGCTGTGAGTGTTTGCACGCCGAATAATTTCCACGCCGGACCGACTATTGCCGCCTTGAACGCTGGTAAGCACGTTATCTGCGAAAAGCCGATTGCTGCGAACGCGATTGACGGACAAGCGATGGTCGATGCCCAGAAAGCGAGTGGTAAGGTTCTACAGATCGGTTTACAATCTCGGTTCCGTGCTGAAGCGCGTACATTGCGGAAACTCTATGACGAAGGATTTTTTGGTGATGTGTATTATGCCCGTGCAATGGCGATGCGGCGGCGTGGTGTCCCGGCTTCGCCATCGTTTCTGAGCAAAGCCATCGCAGGTGGAGGACCACTGATTGACATCGGTGTGCATATCTTAGATGTGTTGCTCTGGATGATCGGTTGCCCGAAACCGGTTGAGGCATTCGGAATGGCGGTAACAAAGTTTGGACATAAAAAGGATGTCATCAACCCGTGGGGTAAGTGGAATCCTGAAGATTTTGAGGTCGAGGATTTCGCGATGGGTACGATCCGCTTTGAGAGTGGGTTGACGGTAACCTTGGAGACTGCGTGGGCATCGCACATTGAGAATATCGGCGGCACGTTCTTTATGGGTGATTTAGCCGGTGCCACTTATGAACCGCTTCAGATTTACCTTGATAAGAAAGATGAGATGGTGAATTACACGCCGAAACTGCTTACAGGATTACTGAGTGAATTTGAATCGTTCCATAAGGCTGTTCGGGAAGACTTACCGTCTCCGGTACCTGCGGAAGAAGTGCTGAACATAGCGAAAATCTTTGATGCGCTCTATGAATCCGCACGAATCGGCCGCTCCGTTCCTATTGCCTGAGGCATATCTGTTACTAATTTTTTAGGCGCGCTTTGGAGCGCGCCTACTGCTGCGTTCATTTCTGATAACTTGCCCGCACGACTGTTTTAATACCGCCGCGGATGTTGAAGTTGCCGACGACTTCTGCCTTCCGTGGCTGGCAGGCTTCAACAAAATCCTCTAATACCTTATTTACGACGTGCTCATGGAAGATGCCGACATCTCGGTAGAAGAGGAAGTACTCCTTCAACGATTTCAGTTCGACACAGTGCTGGTCTGGCACATAGGTGATGCAGAGTGTGGCGAAATCCGGTAACCCAGTTTTGGGGCATACGGCGGTAAATTCAAGGTTGGTTATTTCGATGGTGTAATCTCGGTGGCTATACTGATTTTCCCATGTCTCAATTGAAGGTGTTTCTAATTCAGGGATATGGGTTTGTAAATCGTCATAACCATTGTGCTGGCTCATTCAATATCTCCACTATTTTCCTTTAGCCGCGCTGCTGAAACGCGCCTATCAATTAGGGAAGTGCTACTTGAGAATTACCATCCGGCGGGTACTTTGGAAATCGCCAGCGGTAAATGTATAGAAATAGATACCACTTGCGACCCGCGTTTCCGATTTATCTCTACCATCCCAATATGCGGCTTTCTCTTGACTCTGGTAATTACCGGGTGCCTGTAGTCCGATATTTAACTGGCGGACAAGTCCGCCGCCGATGTCGTAGATTTTTACGCTGACCTCGGCTTGCTCTGCTAAGTTGTAAGGAAACCACGTTTCAGGGTTAAAAGGGTTCGGGTAATTCTGGAAAACCGTTGTGTGCTTAATGTGCCCAAGTGTCGTAAGTGTCTGGGACGCTGGATCGACGGGGAAGGGAACATCCGCCGCTTGGAATCCCAAATCAATAGGATTATAGATAAAAGCGGAGCCAGCGTTATCACCAGCACTATCATTGCCTGAGGCACCGACGATAGCGAATGCGCCTCTGATTGCAACTGAGGCACCGAAGAGGTCGGAGCGATTTGTCCCGCTTGCAACAATCCTGCGTTTCTGCACCCAAGTTAATCCATCCCTGAGAAAAGAGTAGGCTGAGCCTTTGTCAATCTGTAGTGGCACCAGTGCCTGCTCTCTGCTTTCAGGTGCAGGATGATCATCCTTCCATGCCCCGACGACTGCCGTGCCTTCGTGAATAGCGACAGCTGCCCCGAATTCGTCGCCTGCCTCGGCCTCGGTAGCGGTCAGTTTTGCCTGTTGTAGCCAAGCTCTTCGTGTCTCCACGAAAATATAAGCTGCGCCCATGTCGGGTTCACTTCGATCTTCCTTAGGTGCGCCGATGATAGCGACACCTCCGGTTAAATCCACAGCGTAACCGAATTCATCACCGAGTCCACTATCATTTGGGATGAGTTCAAAGTCTTGGCTCCATGCCCCCCCGTTGCGTGTAAAGACATAGGCTGCCCCAGAGTCGGGGCCCGTTGCGTCACTCCGATGCGCGCCGATGAGTGCGTTATCGCCATAAACAGCCACAGCATGCCCGAACTGATCCCCGGGTACAGCGTTTTGATGTGTAAGTTTCGCCTGTTGTCCCCAAGAAACCCCGTTTCGGACGAAGATGTACGCGGCACCAGCATCCACACTGGCTTCATCTTTTCCGTGAGCCCCGATGACAGCGGTATTTTCATGGATAGCGACAGATGTTCCGAAGTGGTCGAACATGCTGGTATCGTCTCCGATTAATTTTGCTTGTTGAACCCATTCGTCGCCTGAGTAGATGAAGACGTACGCTGCGCCCGCCTCCGGTCCGGCATCATCAACCCCAGGTGCGCCAATAACCACGGTTTCACCACTGATGGCAACAGTATTTCCGAAGAGATCGCCCGCCTTTGCATCGTTAGCGGTAAATTTCGCGCGTTGTAGCCATAGGGAGCCACTCCGCTCAAAAACATAAGCGGCACCGGCGTTCGTGGCAACATCATCATCTTGTTGCGCGCCAGAAATGGCGAAATTGCCACTAATAGCGACAGAGATACCAAACTGATCTTCGGAAGCCGTCTCGCCATCGCTTAATTTGATACTCTCTATCCAGGTTCCATCTTCCTTTTGTTCATAGATGTAGGCAGCACCAGAACTGAGGCCACCAGCACTGTGTTTTGGTGCGCCAGCAATTACTTCGTTTCCACTGATGGCGACAGCATATCCGAGTTGGTCACCGCCATTACTATCACTGGCGACGAGTTTTGTGTGTTGGTTCCAGAAGGGTGGTTCGTTTCGTGTAAAGACATAAGCGGCACCGACGAGGTCTTGACCGACCCGACCGCCGACCGCTCCAATAACGGCAGTTTCGCCACTGATGTCAACAGAGGTACCGAAGGAGGATGCACCATCTGGATCAATGGGAATCATACGGATCCGGATCCGGTTTCTTTTTTGTTGCCATTTGCCACCCTCGCGCTGATAGATGTAAGCGGCACCTTGACCTTTATTTTTAGGTGAGGTTACAATCGCGAAATCACCATCAACATCAACTGCGTATCCGAAGTTATCCTCTGATTCCGTATTGTTACCGAGGAGTTTTTCTTGGAATGTCCATCGGATCCCGTTTCGTATAAAGACATAGGCGGCACCGGCATCCAGCCCTGCTTCGTCATCACGGGTTGCGCCAATAATAGCGGTATCGCCATCAATACCGACAGAAAAGCCGAAATATGCGAATTTAGTGGCATCTGGGGCAGTGAGATGATCTGTCTGAATCCAACTATTGCCGAGCCGCTCAAACACGTAGACGGAGCCTGCGTCCGCAGAGGGTTTATTGATACGGTGGCCCCCGACGAGTGCTGTGTCTCCGTCGATAGCGACCGAGATCCCAAAATAGTCGCCTGCGCGTGCGTCGGGCGCGACCAGTTTCGCCTGCTCTATCCATTCCGTGTCTTGCCGCGTAAAGATATATACGGCACCAGAGTTCCTTCCAAAATCGTCTTTCCTTGGCGCGCCGACGATAGCATAATCGCCGCTCATTGCGAGTGTTGTGCCAAATTCGTCGCCACCTACTGTGTCACTGGTATTCAGTTTTTGATGTTGGATCCATCCAGTTTCACTCCGAAGAAAGACTTGGACCGAACCCGCATTTCTGCCGTCGTCGGTATCATCATTTGGGACGCCCACCATTGCGTAATCGCCGCTCATACCGACACTCTCACCGAGATTATCGTGAATGACAGCGGCACTTGTATTGAGTTGCACTCGGTCAGCACTGCTTTGTATTGCTAACCCGATTCCGAGGAGCAGAGTTAGCACGGTTATCTGTATTTTTTTCAATTTTCTTCCCCTCACTATTTGACGTTATCCCTATCCGTTAAATCTATAGGAATAATTGAAATTTATTCTTTCTCCATTGTTATCAGTGAAAATTCCAATTGTTAATGACACAATTTGCAAGCCAAAAGGGGCATATTTTGAAAAAACCGCAAAAATTAGGGACCATGCGAGGGACGCTTCCCCATTTGGGCTGTATGTTGTATAGAGCGTAGCAAATTACATGCCACTCGAAAATTCAGATAAAATCGTCGAATTTCGACCTCTTTCAACAGAATCTGCAATTCGCTGTTCACCTATTGAACACTCCTACGGTAATTACGCCATTTTCCTGGCTTTGGACTTAGTGTTACTCCGATACGCTGAGTCTATGGATTTTCTGTGCTTTATCTTCGCCATACCATAACGCCGTGCCATCCCAAGTTAACCCGTGCGGTTCGCTTGGACATGAAACGGAATCAAGTACCTCACCAGATTCGGGGTGGATTCGGTAAACGACATGGTCATTTGTATCGGCGTTCCAAAGTGCTTCGCCATCCCATGCGAGCCCGTGTGCGCGACCGCCCGGTGTTGACAATTCGGCAAGGATTTCCCCAGTTTCAGGACACTGTTTGATGAACCGCCCCGTGTTCATGTCAACGCTCCAGAGATGCTCACCATCCCATGCTAACCCGTGGGGTCCTTCTGCTGGCGATGAAAAGGTTGTGACGACCTCTAAATCCGGTACTGTGAGTTTGTAAAATGTTTGCTGCCATATACTATTGTACCAAAGATGCGCACCTGCCCACTCCAAACCGGCACTACCCGGGTAAGGCGGCGTAAGTGTTAGCAAAACCTCACCGGTCTCAGGATCAATCTCATGGATGGGACCGACACCTTCAACACTCCAGAGTGATGTTCCTCGCCATGCGAGTCCATTGGTGCCAGCACCGGGAGATGGAATTTGATGCCCATTTGTTGTTTCACGCATTGCTTTTATACCTCCGTGACGCTTAATCTGTCTCTAAGAGCGCGTTCTGAATTTCAGTGATGACTTCTTGTTCGGTTTCAATAGTTAATCGCGTCTGTAGTATCTGCTTGGCGGTATCGCCTCCGATTTTTCCCAATGCCCAAGCGGCATGGCTCCGAACCAAAGGCTCGTTATCAGCTAACGCATCTTTGAGTGCAGGAACGGCGCGCGGTTCGCCCCAATTACCGATAGCGACGAGGACATTCCGCAAGAACCCACGGCGTTTGGTACGTTTGATCGGGCTTCCCTTGAACCTTCGACTAAACTCGTGTTGTGTCATACCGATAAGCGATAGCAATTTAGGCGTAAGGTTTCCGTCGCGCGGTTGGAACGCAGGCTCGTCCGTCGGCACGGCTTTACTATTCCATGGACAGACCTCTTGGCAGATATCACACCCAAAGATTAAGTTTCCGATTTTTGGGCGTAATGCTTTCGGAATACTTTCCTTCAGTTCGATTGTCAGATAAGAGATGCAAAGTCGAGAATCAAGGAGATTCGGCTCAATAATTGCATCCGTCGGACATGCTTCAATGCAGCGTGTACAAGTCCCACAGCTCCCGCGGAGGGAAGGAGTATCTGACTCCAAGTCGACATTGATGAGTACCTCCGCGAGGAAATACCAAGACCCGGAACGCCAATGGATTAGATTGGTATTCTTGCCGATCCAGCCGATACCAGCCTTTTGGGCATATTCCCTTTCGATGATGGGCGCGGTATCAACACAAATGCGAGTTTTCAGTTCGGTTTCAGCTGTCTGCCGAATAAAATCAATAAGTTCAGAAAGACGTTGACGGATGACATCGTGATAGTCGTCGCCCCAAGCGTAACGGGAAATCTGTCCACGTGCGGGGTCATCTGCGAATACTTTCGGCGGATCAAGCGTGTAATAGTTCATTGCGAGGCTGATAACAGATTTCGCTTCTGCCATAAGTTGACGGACATCAACCTTCAGCGGGAGATGCTTTTTGAGATAGTTCATTTTCCCGGCATAACCGCTTTCTACCCATTGCCGATAACGCGCAATTGTTTCACTCTGTGCCGCAGGTGTAATCCCGACGAGTTCAAATCCGAGTTCTTTTGCGTGCGTATGAATTTGTTGCGTTAGTGCTAACATCATGGCGTCCCACGCGGATAGGATCCGATAACATTGACATTCTGACACACTTTTTCAAGCTGCCCAAGTGCCACAAGGACCCGTTCGTCAGCGATATGGCCCTTCATCTCAGCAAAGAAGACATACTCCCAGGGTTTGACTCGTGATGGGAGAGATTCAAGATAAGTTAAACTCAACTGGGCTTTCTCTAAAACACCGAGGGCTTGGTGGAGTGCTCCAATTTTGTCTCGAACTGCAAAAAAGAGCGAGGTCCGATCATGTCCGCTTGGGTCCGACATCTGACTCCCGATGATAAAGAAGCGGGTTGTGTTATTCGGTTCATCCATAATGGCGTTTGCAACAATTGGAATCTGATAAATCTCGCTTGCGAGTTCACTTGCAATAGCAGCTGCTGATGGTTCTTGTGAAGCACGTTGTGCGGCTTCAGATGTACTGACAACTTCAATCTGTTCAACATTACCGAGATGCCTGCTTAGCCACGCCCTACATTGCGCGAAAGGTTGTGGATGCGAGTAAATACACCGAATTTCTGTGAGGGGTGCCTTTGACAACAAGTGCTGCTTTATCGGCTGAAATGTCTCTGCACAGATCCACAAGTGTGTGTGTTGGAAGCGTTCTAAAACATCCCGCACAGTGCCCTGTAGCGAATTTTCGATAGCGACCACCCCGTAATCTGCTCTACCAGATTCAACCTCAGTAAAGATGTCAACCTGCGGATGGATAGGGATAAATTCAGTTAACGCGCCGAAATGATATCGAGCCGCCAAGTGTCCGAAACTACCAACTGGGCCGAGAAAGGCGACCCGCTCCGGTTCCTGCAAAGAACGGGAGGCAGATAATATTTCGGTCCAGATTGCTTCCAGCGCCTCTTCGGGGAACTTCCCATCATTCTGTGCCATCAAGCGTGCAATAACTTGCTTCTGCCGATGCGGAACATAAACCTGCGCAACGCCTGTTTCTGCTTTCACCGCACCGACCTTCTTGGAAACCTCTGCTCGCTCCTGCAGCAGTGCTAAAATCTGGTCGTCAATTTCGTTGATCTGGTCGCGGTACTCAGTTAATTCCAAAGAATAGATCTCCGTTTTCCAGTTTCCAGTTTCCAGTTTCCAAAATAGGACTTACGCAATTTTGACTTTAGCACACACTGTTAAGTAGGGTGCTTGGAAAAAACGCAGACGGTCTCTTGGCACAGGCTAACAGCCTATGCTACAAAAGAGCAGCATGCGTAAGTCCTACAGAAAAGAGAGTTTGAGTGAATCTAACATCTCGTAAGGGCGAGGAATGTAATACAAGGAACGGATTTGGTCTATTTAAAGACCAAATCCCCTCGCCCCTACGGTTATTGGTTACTGTTAACTATCCATTCAATTTCTTCATAGCGGCAATCATTTCATCGTCTGAGGGATTATCTTTCACCATTTCAACAAACGCCTCAGCACTGAGCTTATGTTCCTCCAGGAACATTTTATCCTGCGGTCACGGATAGATATACTCACCGATGATGCCTTGCAATTGTGCGTTGGCTTTATCGCTGATTCTGGCTAACCATGGGATACCGCCGATAATCATATCCCTATGGCGTGGTTTCCAATCGAGAGCCATCTGTTTCACCTCCTTTAATAGTTATCAGTACGGTTTGCTACGCAAACCTTTCGGTTATCAGTTGTCGGTTAAGCGGGTTGTATATCGTCTAAACTCTCTTTTTAATCACCAGTTTTTAAAAGAACGGCTGTAGTGAATCTAAATACTTCTTTAACTCTCACTGCGAGGCAAACTGACAACCGATAACCGACAACTGGTTTTACTGTGTATTTTCTTCGAGTTGCTGCAAGGTCTCCCCTAAAAGTTGCTGCAACCGTCCGTATTCTGCCCAATCGCCAGTGCGCTGCGCTGTTTGTGACTGATTGAAATAGAGGTTCGCTTGCTTAGCGAGTCCTAATGAGGTCTGATCTGCGCTCGGATCAGTTGCGGTTTCAGGCGTTTCAGTTTGCCTCGCAGTGAGAGTGTCCGTCTCTGTGGTTTCAAATCGTGTTCCCTGTCCGAACATTTTGAGGAGTGCCTCCTCAAGGCTTGCCCCCCAGACGACCTCGTTTTCATATCCGATGACGACCCGTCTTAATTCGGGAATAGCGGTTTTTTCATCTTCAGATTGAATGTAGATAGGTTCAACATAGAGCAGCGAGTTATTCATCGGGAGAATCAGTAAATTTCCACGTAGAACACGAGAACCTTGCGTATTCCAGAGGCTAATCTGCTGAGAAATTTCAGGCTCTTGGCTAATGAAGTTTTCTACCTGCATCGGTCCTGCTATTTGCCGCCCTTTGGGGAAGCGATAGACGAGGAGCTGCCCATATTGAGGCAGATCACATCGCGCGGACAGCCATGCGGTAAGGTTCGGTTTGTTGAGCGGTGTGAAAGGCAGCATCAACATAAATTCGGCTTTCTCTTGCCCGGGTAGCCTGAGAACGACGTAGTAAGGTTCAACGGGTTGCCCTTCGGCGGCTGAACGTTGAACGGTCTGCTGTTGTGGAACGAATGGACTCCTCGGCTGTTGTGGTACTTGCTGTGTTTGTGCATCTGTATTGTCGTAGAGTTCTCTTCCGATTTCCCATTTATCTTCACCGGCATAGAAGGTTACTGGATCCTTCATGTGGTAATCCTGATAGACCCGGGCTTGGATGAGGAACATAGCCATGGGGTACCGAATATGTGCTTTGAGTTCATCGGGCATCTCTTCAAAGGGCTTAAAAAGGGCTGGAAAGATTCTTCGATAACATTCCACAATTGGATCCCGTTCCCGGTCCATAATGTAAAAGTCGGCGGTGCCATCGTAAGCATCAACAACGACTTTAACAGAGTTTCGGATGTAGTTGCCCCACGACTCATCGTCCCGTTGTGCATTTGGGAGTCGCCTTCTTCTCTCGTCGTCGAATTCTCTCATAGAGACAGAGTAAGGGTAGCGATGTGTGATCGTATAAGCATCAATCATCCAGACGAGTCTACTGTTATGGATAACGATGTAGGGATCTCCATCGTATCGCAAAAAAGGTGCGATTTTCTGAATGCGTTCTTTGATATTCCGATTGTAAAGGATTCGGCTCGTTGATGAAATTTCACCGGGTAGAACGAAGTTAATTTCGTTATCAAACTTGAGCATGTACACCATTTTCCGCCAGAAAGAGTTCAGGCGGACACCGCCTTCTCCCTGATATGCGTATTCGGCGTATTGTTGTCCTTCTTGTGGATAGTCAAACTCAAGTCCTTGGGTCCGGTCCGGGTGCACGATGACATAGCGATTTGTGCGTTCACCATAATAGATACGGGGTCCTGGCGTTTCGCTAAACCGGTGTTGCCACTGCTCCTTATAGTCAATGGGTGGCAACCCTTGGATATACATATTGGGTTTGCCGTTATCAATTTCGTTAACAGGACTAACGACAGCCCCGTATCCGTGAGTGTAGGTATAGGTCTGCTTATACCAATCGTTTCTGATTTCTACGGGCAGTTCGTTAATATTGAGTTCGCGTCCTGAGAGCATCACTTGTCGAATTTCACCATCAACCACATAGCGATCAATATCGACATCGTTGAAATCGTACTGCGAGCGCAATTCTTGGAGTTGTCGAAAGGTCCTACGCAAAGGCCTCCAGTCCCAGAGGCGGATACTGTTGAAAACAGGTTTGTTTTCCTGGCTGGTTATGTCCTCGTAACTGAGCTGCTCGGTCAGTGGATACTCTTCTTCGGTTACCGTGTTCTCGGCTAAACCGTAAGCTTCGAGTGTCGCTTTGATGTTATAGTTGATGTAGTCTGCTTCTAAAACCTGTTTATTGGGTTCAACCCGCCAACTTTGTATAGCAGCCGGGTAGACTTGTCCGAGGAAGCCAGCGATTAGAAATACAACAAATCCACCAAAAGCGAAGGAATTGCGTTTCAAGAAGATGCTAACGATGAAGACCAAGGCGCAGAGGACAGTAAGCCAGAGCATAATATTCAATATAGGAAGGCGTGCTTGTATGGCGGCGTATCCGCCACCGCCGCGGACAACCTCGTTTGAAGCATACAGTAGGTCGTACATAGCGAATTGGTAGTTCCATGCTCTGCAAAGCAGTGTCACACCGACAAGCGTAAACAGATGGGCTTTAACGCTGAAAGGTGGACGGAACCGGAACTGACTGGTATCGCCTGTGATAAGCCCGTGGAAGAAATAGATGACGGTCGCAAATATTGTCACCAGCATAAAGATACCGAAAAGCGTCCCACAGATGTAGCGTTCTAACGGCATTTTGAAAACGTAGAAGGCGACATCCTTTTTGAAAATTGGATCGCGTGCGGGGGAGATAAAAAACGCTTTTTGTCCGGGTTCTATTTGGACACTGGTGTTCAATCGGATCGCGTTTTCCAGTACGGCTTCAACGCGTGCCTCCTGATTTATGCCGTCTATCTGAACGTTGACTGGGTCTCCAACTTTTATATGTTTTGCTTGGAGTTCCAATTGCGAGACAGGTATTTCGTTTGTGTCAATAGTTCCTTCCACGCTAATAGGGGTGGCAGCCGGGAAAACGAGTTCGTCAGAGTTGAAGAAACGTAGATAAATTTCCCATCGATCGCTTGCAGTATAGCCCATCAAGATACTGAAAAGTATAGCGAGGAGTGTAAGTCCACCGTAAATCATTCTTCGCGTGGCACCGGGATCGCTTGTGGATTCGCCTGCGAATTCAGCACCGCCCATAAAAGCGGGACTCAGGTGTGCTGGCGTAAATCGATAGATCAAGGCAAGGTTTGCTAAAAGAATAACTAAGTAACAGACCCCAACAATTACACCGACGAAGATTTTCGTTTCAAGGATTTTATAGAAAACTCCGAAATAGTTCACCATCTTAAACCATAGGAAATCAGGGTAAAGGTTCACCCAGAGCGCGCCGAGCCCACCCACAACAGCAAGAATGACGATAGTGATAACAAAACGTTTGGTTCGTGAATCCATATTTTTAAAGCCTTCAGTTATCAGTCGTCAGTCGTCAGTTAAGAAGGTTTCTATGACAGCCACAATGAACTGAGTTTACTACAAAAGGTTTCTTAACTTATAACTGATAACCGATAACGGATAACTACCTCCTCTGACAACTGAAAGGTTTTTCTCAGAAAAACCGAACTGATAACTAATTTAAAAAGCTTGCCCAAGCCCGAAGTGATATTTGAAACCGGGTTCCAATCGGGTAAGGTCTGTATTTCGTGCTGCGGCGAAGTCTACTGAAAACAGTCCAAGTCTTAGCCGCATCCCGATTCCAATAGCGGCTTTAACATCGTCAAGTCGAATGCGATTTTCTTCTCGGACGATGATATTAAATGGGTTCTCTGATCCGTACTGCCAATCTGACCACGTGCCTCCGAAATCAGCAAAAACAATACCGCGGATACCACCGAGTGACCACCTGACGGGCCATCCAAAATGAAGCACATCTATCAAAGGGATACGAACTTCCAAGTTGAGGAGTCCAATGCGGGTGCCGACTAAATCTTCATAATTGTAGCCGCGTAAGGTATCAATCCCGCCGAGGTAGAAGTAGGATTTGTCGGCACCAAAACTGCCGCCGAGTAGCAAGCGGACCGCGAGGGTTGAACGTCTACCGAGACCAAAATAGCGTCGTGCGTCAAAAATAGCGTTTGTGAGTGCAAGCTCACTGCCGAGTGTCGGGAAAGATTGTTCAAGTTCAATGCGATAGCGTGAACCTGTATAGGGTGCCCACTCCCGCCACATCGTTGTATCACCGACGAAAGCGATGGACCCCATTGTGAGTAAGCCTCTATCGTCATACGGATCAAATGTTCGGTTGGTCTGGAAGTTGTAGGAAAACGGTTGTGAGTACATTGAGAAGTCAAGATCAAGTCGATGGTATCTATCAAACGGATAATTGAGATACAAACCGAGTCCAGTAATCCGTTGTAGGATACCCCGTCTTTGCTGGATGCCGCCCAAAATATGGTATTCGTGATAATTGTAAATCACCGCGCCCATATCTGTCCGGTGGGTTAAAAACCCGTATTGTGCGATAAAATCGGGTGCGAGGTAGCTGGATTGGTTCATCACACTGACCCCGATACGATGGTTGCCCAACATATCACTGCCGACGATCTGGACCGTGCTTCTCAAGATACCATCAGCACCGAGGCTGAAATCTGGGAAGATCGCATCTAAAGCGAAAGAGGATTTTGTACTATACTTCCGTTTGGCTATCCTATAATTCTGTGGTTCTTCTGCGGTTAGAATAACGGAAGGTTCTGCTAAGTCGGTAGCCTCAGATTTTTCTTCAATAGTTTTGGAAACGTCCATAACACAGACATCGTATTTTCCGTTCTGATAGGCACTAAATAACAGATGCTTCCCGTTCGGGGATAAACTCGGATTGAAGCAACCCGTCATCATGTTGGTCAGACGTGTCAACTCAACCTTTAGCGTTTGGTTTGCAAATTCTGTTCCATCATCCTCAGTGAACAACAAGCCTTCCTTGGTTATGTCGTCGGTTTGCTGTTCAGGTTCTGTTTCTTCTTCCGTAACCGCGTGCGTTTGGGCGCGTGCTTTTTCTATAATTTTTAGTTTGTAGATATCGTAAATGCTTTGTCCATCCGAGCAGAAGAGAATTGATTTCCCGTCTGGTGTCCACACTGGACTGATAGAATTATGGATTCCGTCGGTTAACAGACGTTCCGTTCCACGGTCGAGATCTATCAGTACAAGCCTATTTTTACCGCCTCGTTCAGAGGTATAGACAATTTTGCCGGTTGTTGGGTGCCATGAGGGGTGCGTATCGTTAAATGGATCGAAAGTTAGTCTATCAATGTCACCTGTCAGGAGCTCGATAATATAGAGATCTGTCTGCCCCTCTTTGAGTGCGGAAAAAATGATCCGCTCACCGCTGCCATCGTAATCCGGGGAAGTAACGCTATCAAAATCGAGTTCAAAGTACTGCGTGAGTTCCTCCGTCAGAATATTGACTTCAAGGAGGTAGTTAGCGTCATGATGCTTGGCGACGAATGCAATCTTATCACCATCGGGTGCCCATGCGAGACTTCTACCAAATCCACCGAAATCGGTTCGGATTTCCTCATATTTCTCTCGGAAAAATCGCTTGGTAACTCGCTCAATGCGTTCACCGGTTTTTGCGGACATAAGGACAATCTCAAGAAATCCATCGTTTCCAGTAACGTAAGCGATAATATCACCACTCGGCGACCAGGCGGGTTTAATATTATGAGAGTATTTTGATTCTTCGGTAAGATTCTTTGCGACGAGGTCGGGCAATTCTCGGTCTTCAACGAGGGGCCAGTAACGCTTCCGCATTGTCTGCCGCCACGCCTTATCAAATTCTTCGAGTTCTACACCGAGTACCTCTCTGAAAACCCGATCAATGTCTTTCGTTCGGCTCTGTCGTAACCCCTGTAAAATCTCGGCGACTTTTTCACGCCCATAGGTTTCTGTGAGATATGCCACCGCCAATTGCCCCAACTTATATCCGACGAAAGGTGAACTGAGCCGGTTAAAATTTTGGAGTTGCGGTAAGGGAACGATGTTGTTGTTCATGCTGGCATCTCGGACGACCATCTCGCCGATTGCATCATTATCTTCAGCGAAATAATCTGCCATGCCCTCTATAAACCAGATAGGGGGTGAGTAGAGAAACTCACCGCTGTAGATACGCGCATGCGGCTTCTGATAGATAATATCGTACTGAAAAATATGAATGAGTTCATGAAAGATCACCTCTCGAAACGCTTCAAGGGAACCGGTGAACGGAATAACAATACGATGCTTAAAGAGTTCTGCGAAGCCTCCGATACCCTCATGGAGTTCTTGGAGGATTATGTTGGTCTCCTGAAAATCTTTATGGGATTTGTAAAGGATAAGCGGTGTTCTATCCCGCAGTTCATGCTCAAAATCCTCGCTGTGCTGTTCGTAAGCCTCTTCAGCAATAGCGGCCATGATAGGCACCAGTTTCGCTTCACTCGGATAGTAATGTATATCGAAATGCTCTGTCCGATGGATGTGCCAATCGAAGCGTTGTGCAGTAATTTTATTTTTCCCAAAAGCCTGCGCCCATCCAACACAAGGTGCCAGTAAACTCAGGAGTAAGAGGCTATGGAGGACGTATTTAACCAATAATTGCTGTGTATCACTGGTGTGCTTCTCAGATATTTGTCTTGCTATTAGGATTCCGTATTTATTTTTTTTCACACCTTTAACCTCATTCTTAGTTTCCAGTTTTTAGTTTTCCAGTCTTTAACTGGCGACTGGCAACTTCTGTGGCGAATATTTCACAATTTGTATCAATTCCTCTCAATTGACTAAATATCTATCTTCACGCTCATAGTGTGGAGAGATTTGACGCGTAAATTCTGATACAGCACGCTTGCCGAGTTCCCTGATAGTATTTGCCTGTGGACCCGCCTGAGAGAAAATGAAAGAGCCAATTGTATGTGCTTCTGCGGTGCTCCGTCGGTAAGTTTCATCCCAGATAATCTGTTCGGTCTCGATATCAATAATCATCACTCTCAATGAAAGGAGATAGGTTTTCTGCATGTAGTCCTGATAATCCATTACGTAGCGTTGCCTTTGTACGGAATAGCGTTCGCCATAATATCGTCTCGGTCGGCTATCTGAATAGAAACGAAAGCTGCCGATGATAATCCCTTTCACCTCAAAATACTCTCCGAGTTGACTCAAGTGTTTCGTATCAGAGAGCCAATCCTCTCCGACGGTTTCACCTGTAAGCAGTCTCGCTGTCTCCTGTGTGCTGACGACTTCAAAGTGTTTTTGGCGTGCTAAACCTCTACGGAGTATTGCGGCAATTTCCGCCCCGATTTCTTCGGGCAGTTTTTCGTTACGTTCTGTCTGTTTTTCAGCCACAAACGGCAAAACGGCGAAGTTGGAATACCGGTTGATGTCAATTTCAGATTGGACTTTCACCGGAATAGAGACGCGCGTCACGGCACTGCCACATCCACAAAGCATTAGGCCAGCCAGTAGGATTCCAAGTTTCCCGGCACCGCTTGTAAACCGGAAAATTGCTGTTAGAAGTTTCGTCATTTGCATATTGGCATCCTCACTGTTCCGTGGTTGGGCGTCCCTCATCTGGTTGCGGTGCGTCTTCGTCGTCAAGTCCGCTGCGTCGGAGGTGTATACGGCACCGTCGATAGTTGAGTCGATAGTATTTGTTGCCGGGGTCTAACTCCGCCGCGCGCTGGTAAGCGGCAATAGCCTCGTCTATGTTTCCGACCGCCTCGTATGCGACACCAAGGTTGTTATGTGCTTTGGCATCATCTGGATCGACATTGATGACCTGCTTCCATCGGAAGATGGCTTCATTCCAGAGCTGCGCTTGCGCGGCACGTATCGCGAACCGATTGTAAGCTTCGGTTTGCGATGTGTCACGGAACGCTGCACATCCGGGTAGAATTACGCAGACTAAAATAGCAGTGAATGCAAGCCGATTATATTTTAACACATTTATCACCTTAATATTTAGTGAACTTGTTTCGCCTATTGCATCATATATTTTACATTGCATCAACCTTTTGCGTCAAGAGAAAATTGGGGTTGCAGCAGAGCCATTCAATTTTAAGAAATTATTGGATTGGATGTCCTTTTCCAGAATCCGGTGCGAAATCTAGCGAAATCCAGCGAAAATTTCTGCGAATTTTAAAAAACATAACACATGTTAAGTATAAACACCTACGAAAAGGACAACACCCAAAACGGACAATTGAATGACCCTGAACCCAGAACATAAAATATTGTCAATTTTTCGGATGGTGTGATATACTTCACTATGCTACTTATTATATTTTTAGACTTCAATAAGAAGAACGTCTGATTATCTACACCGATGAATCTGCCAGCGTCAAAGTTTGTCAGTGGATAGCATTAATGGATATAAAATACACCGATCAACAAATAGCAGTGTTAATTAATGAACGTAAAGTTTTACCAGATGACTGGCGTATCCAACTAAATAAGGACAGTAGTTTGTATATCATTGGGGAAAACGGTAACCGTTTCCGCCTCATAACCAACCAGAATGAAAAATATCCATCAGATTTTTCGGTAATCTTAGCGGTTATAAATCCTAAAACTGGCGCGACCTTTCGGATCTGTCGCTATAATGGTCTGCCTAAACGTCCGCACAATAACAAAATTGAAAAACAGAAAATTTACGGTTACCACATTCATTTTGCTACAGAGCGATATCAAGAAAGAGGCTATGATGAGGAAACCTATGCAGAAGAGACAGATCGCTATAATAATCTTGAAGGTGCGTTACAGGGTCTTATACAAGATGCGAACTTTGAATTACCGGCACAGATGGAATTAAAAATTTTTTAGGGGGTGAGAACAATGTCAGTTAAAACAATAGAAAAAGACTTTATTGATAAGGTTTCCGCAGAAATACAGCTTTCAGCAGATGGCAAAGACCGTTTCCTCGTTTTTACGCCCTTCCATTTCAATGATGGGGATCAGTTGGTTATTGTGCTGAAAAAGATGGGGGGTAGGTGGGTCCTCTCAGATGAGGCGCACACTTATATGCACCTCTCATACTATATGGATGAACAAAAACTTCATAGTGGAAACCGCCAGAAGTTAATCTTAAAAGCTCTATCTATGTTTCAAGTTGAAGACTATAACGGGGAATTAATTATTGATGTTTCTGATGGATGTTATGGGCAAGCACTTTATGACTTGGTCCAAGCTTTACTTAAAATAATTGACGTTACGTACCTGTCACGAGAAACGGTTAGATCAACATTTATCGACGATTTTCAAGCCTTTTTGTATCAGAAGGTCGAATCAAGGCGTATGACATTCAATTGGCAACATCCAACAAATGATCCCGATGGAATTTACAAAGTAGACTGTAGAATAAACGGAAAGGTCCCCCCACTATTTGTGTTTGCCTTAAATAGTGATACTAAGACGCAAGCAGCCGCGCTCACATTACACCAATTCAAAGCATGGAAAGTTGACTGCCAACCCGTAGGTATTTTTGAGAAAGAGAATGCGACGACTCGTGATGTGTTCTTACGTTTCAGAGATGTTTGCGATACATATTTCACCGACCTAATCGAAAATGGCGAAGAAATCGGACAATATCTGCAAAATTATATGTCAGGTGCAGGATAACAACTGATATAAAACTTACCAAAGTCAACCAAACCGTCATTGTATCTCTGATCCATTCTCAGTAACAGATGGGACCCCGGTTTCCTAACCTCGCCACTGCATATCCTATGACAGTATATCGATAATTATGGAATTCACTTTAAAACGTAACAAGGAGCAAATTGAATGTCTAATACAACGCCAGTCCGCACGGTGATTGTTGGGTGTGGCATGATTTCTGCGGGCGGTTATCAACCGCGTTGCCAAGCGTATCCGCATCGCATTGAATTGGTCGGCTTCTATGACCAAGACGAGGCGCGTGCCTCTGCATTAGCAGAACGTAACGGCGGACGCGTTTACAAATCGCTTGAGGAAGTGCTGAATGATCCGAATGTAGAAGCGATTGTGAATTTGACACTTCACATCTCTCATTACCCGGTTTCGTTGGCGGCACTAAAAGCAGGGAAACATGTTTATTCTGAAAAACCGATCTCTATCCGTACCGATGAAGCGAACGAACTCGTAGAAACGGCGGAAGCGAACGGTCTCAAACTGGCGTGTGCCCCGTCAGCGATTCTCGGGTATGTGCAGCAGAACGTCTGGCAGCGAATTCGCGAGGGTGAAATTGGCAATATTATCTCTGCAATCGGGAATTTCGGTGGTCCGTTAGAACACTGGCATCCGAGTGCGGACGCGTTTCTGATGCATGCCGGTCCATTTCGGGATGTTGCGCCTTATCCGCTAACAACGATGACGACCATGATTGCGCCCGTTAAAACAGTGCACGGGTTTGCGCGGGTCGCTGTTCCAAAACGGGTGTTAACCCAAGGTCCGCGTCAAGGCACTGAATTTGAGGTCAATGAGAAAGACCACGGGTTCGCCGTGCTTGAATTCGAGAACGGTGCACACGGATTCATCTATCACAGTTTTACTGTTGCTTCTGGAATCCCGCCTTATGAAATTCACGGTACTGCAGGTGGGTTTTCCCTTCAAGCACATGATGATGGGCGCGGTATCAAGAAATTTACTCCGTCAGATGGATGGCAAGATGAACCCTCGCCGCCGAAAGCCTTTACTGGATTAGACTGGGGTAAAGGGGTTGCCGATTTCGCAGATGCGATCAGATCTGATCGGAATCCGCGGTGTAATGGCGCGCAGGCACGACACGCGCTGGAGATATGTGAACGGATCATCGAATCGTCTGATGCTGGTAGACCTATTAATGTTGTGAGCCGTTTTCCAGCACCATCGCCTGTGGGCGATGTGGCACCGTGGGAGGATGTATAATGCTACGGTTGCTTACCAAGCGTTAGCATGTTAATGAAAAGGCGATATGCGCCTGCGATGCCTGCGGGAAGTTGCCTATAAAAGGCATACGCAGCGTAGGTATAGGTGCCTTCCCCATATTGTGCGTAGAGTAATCCACCGTGCTGCGGTTCCTGTTCGCGGTCGTTGCAGGTGAGGAGTGCCTGATAATTTCCGTCCCATTCCGTCAGGAATTTAGAACCGCGCTCCTCAACCCATCCATCGAAATCCGCCGCCGTAATTCGATTTGGATACTGGAAGATTGGGTTGTCTGGCATCAAAATCGTTACCTGTGCATCCTCTTCGGAAACCTCTTCTGGTCGTCTGCCCATAATATACGGGTACGGACCGAAGGGGGCTGCGTCGAATTCTGGGGTCTGGTACTGGGCGATGAGGTTGCCGCCCTTATGCACATAATCGAGGAGTCTGCTGTTATAGGCGATGAGGTCTCGTCGCACAGCGTACGCTCGGATGCCGATAAGAATAGTATCGAATCGGTTCAAATCGCCGGTGCGGAGTTCTTCTGTGCCTAACATCTCTACATCAATCCCAATCTGTTCCAGAGCTTCAGGGATTTTATCGCCTACCCCCATGATGTAGCCGACGCTCAAATTCTGTGGAAGTTCAAGCGAGATGCTGTGAAGCGTCATTGTGGCAGGACGATAGAGATGGCGCGGCTCAAGATCAGAATGATCAATCACTTGATAACCGGTGGTGTACTCCGCGCCATTGGACAGAGCAACCGCCTGAATTGTATAACCTCTGCCCGCTTCTACACCTTCAGCAGACACCTGAAAAGTAAACGTCTTGCTTGCTCCTTCGTGTGTAAAAGCGAAAGCTGCCCACTCAGGAGACACGGACCAGTCCTCCGGGAACGCAAGTGCAAGTTTACCCTCCGCTTCACCCTTTACGTTATTTAGCATCTCCACTGTGGCGGTAAATGTAGTTGCCGTGGCGGATTCGGATATGGGGATAACGCCGATACGCGGTGCCATAGATAGACTAATGGCAGGAGCCACCGTTAACAAACGCCGCCTCTCTCCCCAAGGTCGGTTGATAGAAACTGTTTGTGCTGGTCGCTTCAGTGTAAAGTCCACATCTTCCACACGATAGGTTACAACACCGTGAACATCAGGTGGTGTGGCGGGTAGAAAGCGGAATTCTGGATGCTTGAGCGTGTAGACAGCATCATGATACTCAGATGCGCGTGTCCAGTAAGGTTGCGTGTACGCTGCATCCTGCGGCACCTCCACCTCATAAGTAATGGAGATCGGTTCGTTCGTCTGTATAGCCCCTATCTCCTTTGTGTCCGAATCCGCTCGCGTTTGTTGTACATTCCAACCTTCAGGTGTATCGAGTGAAGTATTGACAAGCTCAGCTACAACTGGAGCGGGGTTCACGAATCGCATTCCGATTGAGAACTTTTGCCCGGGAATCGCAACAGTGAAAGTCTCAGACGAACGCGTGCCTGCAGGTTGAACAAGCACTTCCAGAGACAGTCCGAGTGCAGCATTTGTTGCGGTTATAAATTCCTGCTCTTTGTTACGAAGCAGGAAAAGGAGATGTGATCGGGTACTATCATCAAGGTCTATCTCTTGTATTTTTTCCATTAAGCTGCGAGTCGTTTTGAGTCCACCCGCAAGGTGCGGGACAACTATCCAAGGCTGGCGAGCATCATAGTCGCGTATTACGGCATTCACACTTTCTTGAAGTTGTGTGAATTCTGCATTCAACTTAGATGCGTTAGCGAATCTTGCCATGCCCATTATTGTTGTGTCAAGTCCATCAAATAGGCTATCTTCAGATTTCGGATGCTCGGAAAGTGTTGTATTGATTAGCTGCAGTTCGGTGAGCGAAGAACCTTTGGATGCACGCGTCTGTCCAACGCCTTGCGAACGCTGGTAACTGAGTCCCTGGCGTGCAATTTGCGCGTAGGAGAGTCCTAATAAGGCGTTATATTTGCCTGTATCAATTTTTAACACAGGGGTATCGTCGGCACCAGTGTTACTGCGTCGCCATCGGGAACGGGTGATATAGAGTTTCTTGGGTTGCCACGGCTGTAGACCTTCGGTGAGGTGTTCTGGGAAACGGGTCGCGTCGCCTGCAGCATTGAACGCTTCTAACGTTACAACACCAGAAACTTGATGGTGACCATGGCCATCTCGGCGATTGCCTTGAAATCGAGAGATAATGATATCCGGCCGGTAGTATCGAATGAGACGCACCATATCCTCCAAGAGCATCTGGTAATCCCATTTTTCCAAGGTTTCGTCGAGTCGTTTGGAATAGCCGAAATCGACAGCACTACTGAAAAAGAGGTCAATGCCGTAGTAACGTATGGCAGCGAGGTGCTCCTCTGTCCGGACGATTCCGAGTGCATCGAATAATTCGGGACCGATGAGGTTCGCGCCACCCTCGCCACGCGTGGTCGAGTATAATGCCGTTCTGACTCCCTGTCCACGACTGAGCCACGTCAACAGGGCACCATTTTCGTCGTCCGGGTGTGCGACGGTGTGGAGAACAGTCGCAGTGGTCTGTAGGCGTTGCAAGGCACGCCAAACTTCCGAAGCGTTCGTTGCGCCTGCCATTCCTCCTGTGTCTGCCATAGTAGTGGTTCCTCCTATTGTCCCGAGCAGTGCAAAAGTCAAAATTGGTATTACGATTTTTCTGAGCATTAGAAGATCCTCCCAAGGAAAGTGCGCCTGCCGTTATCCGTTGTACAGGAAGATTTATACCTCTTGCTATTTTGGGAGCGCGTCGCGGAGCATTTCCACACTCTGTGGAACACCGACGTGTGCATCCGCTTTCCCTTCAAATTCAATGGATACGTATCCCCGAAATCCGACATCTTTTAAAATTTTGCCGATTTTAGCGTAATCCAGATCTAACGTATACCATTCACCTTCACCGTAATAGGTTTTGGCGTGGACAAGCACCGCCTCACCGGCAATCTGTTCCAGTTTTTGATATGGGTCTGAGAGGAAATTCCCACAATCCATCGTCACCTTCAACCATTCGGAGTCAATAGCGGAGACGATGCGGTTGACGCCTTCAGGTGTGCAGGTTAACCCCCAATGGTTTTCGAGTCCGAGGATAACACCGTATTTTTCAGCGTCTGGGAGGCATTTTTCAATGGCTGCGATGACCCACGCAAACGCTTCGTCTTCTGTGTGTCCAGGAAGCGTCGGTTCTTGTCCTTCGGTTTTCATCAATTCGTTGAAGGACGGAACAGTACCCCATCGTCCTGAGTTGAGACGGATTGAAGGGATACCGAGTTCGTGTGCTAACCGGATACAGTGGATGGTGTGATTGATGTTTTTTTGCCGCGTCGCCGCGTCCGGCGAAACAAAGCCTTGATGGATGGAGAGCGCGTAGAGATCGAGTCCGTGGATGAAGGCGTGCCGTTTGAGTTTCTGAAGATATGGGTTCGCCTCAGATGCCATCTGTTGATGTAAGATTTCAACGCCGTCGAGTTCGAGTCGTGCGGCTTCTTCGATAACGTGTTCAATGGGGACACGCTCGGGTTTGAAATGCCAATAAGAATAAGTGGATACACCGAGTTTCATCTATCACCTCAATTTAGAATTCTTGTGATCTTTATGATAGCATAACTCGGAATACAAATCCACTCTTTATACTATAAATATGTAGACGCGGTTTTTTGAAGATTAATTTTTTAATTCGGTAATTTTTGGCGATGCCCGGTTCGGTTAGGAAACCGAACCTACCGGGCCTGGAGGAAATATAGAATTACCGAAATATTTTCTTAAACTTCATTGAACCGCGCCTTTTCGGTGGGACGCGGCTATTGGTTCTTAGATTTAGCCGACACCGCCGCTGCCACCAACTTCTCTAAATCTGTCTGTCTACCTTTGCTGGAGATTAACTTATGGTTGGCTTCATGGGCGATTAACGTGCCATCTCTATCAATAAGCCACCGTGCTGGAATAGATTTAACGTCATACTGTTTCACAAGCGGACACTGTTTTTCCAGACCACTATAAATTTGCTGCCAAGGGATGTCATTTTCCTTGAGGTAGTTTCGCAGCTTCGTTTCATCAGTATCAAGGCTGACACCAATGACCTCAAATCCCTGATCTTTATAGGTATTGTAAATCTTTTTGACATTCAGTACATCCCCGATGCAGAAACTGTGCCAGACCGCCCAGAAATCAAGCAGAACGACTTTCCCGCGATATTGTTGGAGCGAGATCGGTTTGCCATCAAGGTCGGTTGCAGAAAAATCCGGAACAGGTTTTCCAAGCAACATCAACGGAGGCTTGATCTTGCTGAGGTATTCTATCGCGAGTTCAGTGTTGCCTGACGCTTCATGGATATCTGCAATTCTCTGGGACAGACTAAGTTTTTCCGGGTACTGCGCTTCAAGTTCCTTAAAAAGCTGAAGCACATCCTCGTCCCGATTTGCCTTCTTAAGCAGATAACTGAGGGTCAAATGATCTTGAAGGTTTTCAGGATTCATAACAACTTTGAAACGGCCGATAAGTTGATCCAAATCTTTTTCCCGTCCACTTTCAACATAGAGGCGGGCAAGCATTGGGTAGATATCCAAAAGACTTTCATGATCCGGCTGTCGCTGAAGTTTCGTTTCCAAATCGGCGATAGATTTTTCGGTGGTTGTCTCGTTGAGATCTTCGCTCAGTTCTTGTGCCGCAACTTCCACGCCCGCAGATGACCTTAACAATTCTAAATATCGAGGCATTCCCTCACTACGATGCGAATAATAGGGATGGTATAAGTTCCAGCTGCACAGATGCTCAATCACTTCCAAGTCAGGGGTGAGTGTCAGAATGTCCACAGCACTGGCGTAATGTTGTCGGAGTTTCGTTGCCAAGGCAGCTGCGTTTGCTCCTTTGGCACCGGCTTGCAGCTCAGGTACATCTCTCAGCAGAACCCAAACGTTTACGAAGTGCGTGTTGAGTAAATTGATAATTTTCGGTGAGGAGAGCGGACCCGCTCTCAAACTTTTGCCCGTCCCTCAGCAGGATTCATCGTCAAGTACACCGAATAAAAGCACCGCATGAATCGGGCGATTCAGTGCTTTCGAGCGTTTAACGGCATCCTCAATCGGGGTCCACTCAATTTCAGTGAATTTATAGAGCGAACTCTCAAACTTCTTCGCCACCTCTTCCTCAGTGATAACGGTTTCCCAAGCAATCGATTCTGGCTGTGTCTCCGATAAACTACAGAGTTCCATACGAGGCACAAACCCTATATCGAAACTTCTAAAAGCACCCATATCAACATTACTATTGCGGTTCGGAAGCGATAACGTCCATTGACAAATCGTTCCAGTGTCGTGATTGATTATTAGATGTCCGGTAAATTGCGCTGGTCTCAAGTAGGCATCAATAGACGCGTTCAGCGTAAAGCGCGCATGGATTCGGAAAACGATGTCAGCATATTCGGACGAAATTGCCCGTAAGCACGCTTTCGCCTCCTTCTGAGTTGCGCCTGGATGAAACTGTTGAAGAAAGGGGAGAATCCCCTCCGGATTCAAGTCCCAGACATCCCCGACCTTAGCGGTTGATGGCGGGAGAAAGACTTGAAAATCGGTTGTACTGTAGTTCTTCAGTGGATGTGCAGGTCCGGGGTTGAATAACCTCAACCACTCTTCCCACGCCATGTCCACCGGTTCTTGCCACTGTGTTTTGGATCGATTAAACTTTTCTTCTGTTGCCCAAGGCAAATTATGTGTTGTATTTTCAATCGGATCCCAATGTGCTTGCACTGGGACATTCGCTGAAGTGCTTAGCACGTTACGAAGGTCTATCACTGTTTTGACTCCTGCTGTTAGGACGATTAGGACACATCCTATTGATTTATTTTTCACTTTGCAAAAATAGTTTCTGGAATTTAGCAAAGACACCATTTGTCATGTTTTCTAAATCGTTTTTAGCAATTAGGTACAAACCTGTTTGCGAATGTTCAATCAGGTTTACTGTGAGATCACTAACGCGTTCCCAATTTGACACAGCCACATCTGGTTTGAGAATACTATGGAAAATCGTTGTGTTCCTTCTGGTAGGTTTGGATTGCTTTGGCAATCGCGAGCAAATTTTGAGTGCAGATTTCAATATCTTTTTTGTCCTGCTTTAAAGCTGCGTCTTGTCCATGCGCACTGGGTTTTGGCAACAATTCCTCTGGTGTTGGTTGCGATTTGGATGTCTCCTGAATTTGTTGGTGCGGTACCTCTTCTGTGTTAGCTGCTTGTGTTAAACGCATCGTTCCGATCGGGACAGCAAATCCGATGAGGACGAGTAGTCCTACCGCGACAGCTGCTTTCCTCACCGGATGCCGATTCAGATTTTCAGCGAGGACGGTTCGGAGTCGTCTTTCAATCTTTGAGGAGTGTGCTATCGCAACAGTTACACGCGAAGTCGCCTTTGCTATTTTTACGTTGCGTGTAATATCAAGCAGAAGTTGGGCATAGTTGGTTGATTGATATCCGGCGTTTAGCACTTGGTCGTCGCAGGCTTGCTCTGCTTCGATTCGCATCCGACGCACTGCAAACCATACGAACGGATTAAACCAGTAGACTGCACAGGTTATCTGTGCGACCATCTGCAGCGTCCAATCCCATCGTTTGATATGTGCCAATTCGTGTAGGAGAACAGCGCGGAGCCGCTCGGTTTGCCACTGCTCCGCATCAACTGGCAGCAAAATCACAGGACGTAAGAAACCCCAAACCATTGGTACTGTAACCCCATTGCTGAGACGGACATTTACTCGTTGATTCCCATTGGATTGGAACTGCTCGACAGCGCGGCTAAAGTTGTTACTACGAGCAGAAATATGCCAGACAGCACCGATTCCGACAATCAAACGGATGAGAAGAAACAGTCCAACACCCGCCCAGGCTACCGCCATCCAGTCTGTCCACTGCAGTGCAATAAAGGGACTACTCTGATTGGTCACCGGATCAGGTTGCGGCGGTGTCGGTGTGATTGGTGTTGACGATACCGGCTTTGGTGACAATTGGTTCTGAGCAATTGAGACTGGTGCTTCCACCGGTAAAATACCGAGTTCCCACTTCGGAAGTATGAGAGAAAACAGTGGAACGATAATGCATCCGACAATTGCCATGCTCCAAACGAAACCGCGCACCGCCGCCGACTTGTGGCGGAGGCAGAATGCGAATAAACCTGCAACGGCGAAAATAACCAAGCTTTTCATCGTGGTGTCAACGAGAAATTTCAGCAATGGGTCTGCGTAGAGTGTTTCAATAAATCGCATCATGATGAAGTGTCTCCCTTTTTCGCTTGCTCAATAAGTCGGCTTAAACGGTCAAGTTCCTCATCCGAGAGGTCCGCCTCGGAAACCAGTGCAATGACCGTTTTCTCAATGGATTTATCAAAAAATGTCTGGAAAATCTGTTTGAGCGCGGAACGTCCTGCGAGATGGCGTGGTTGCGTCGGACGATAGATGTAACGTTTGCCATCTTTTTTGTGGGTGAGATACCCCTTCTCCTCCAAGATCCGCAACAGTGCCCGAACTGTAGAGTAGCTCGGTGGATCCGGAAGGTCTTTAAGAACATCAGCAACGGAAACGTGGCCGCGTTGATAGACGATATCCATGATTTGCCGTTCTCGACGACTCAGTTTGAGAGTACCATAGTCTTCCATTTTTTTACCTCTTTCGGTAATGTGCTAATATTTCAGCACTTATGAAGGCGATAAATGAAAATATGCTAAAAATTTAGCACAAATAAGGGAATATGCTAATATTTTAGCATTTACAGAAAATTATGTCAAATGAAAATGCTAAAAAATTTAACATGAATTAACCCAACAGAGGGCTCCTTAGATGTCAACATAGAGGAAGGAAAGAAACGTACCTACGAATAACACTACAAAAAACAACAATAATAACAAAAGATCCGTAGCTGCAGCGGTGTAGGCACCACTGAAACTGATGCGATCTTCAAATTTAGGAATTGATTCAAAGCGCACCGGCTTTTGTGATGTCCCTTCTTTGGGTCCGAGTGCATGTGGACTCTCTGGGTCGGCACGATCAGTTTCAATGAGAAACGTTCTGAATTCACCGGCGTATCGGCGCACCTGCTTTAAAAATTGGACGTGCCGTGTGAAACCGGTTCCAGCAAGGGATTCGACAGCATAACGGACGCTTGACGCAGGCGATATGCGGGTTATGGATCTCGCGAGTTGAATCTGAGCAATCTGAGCATCCAAGTGTTCTTCATTCAATCTCTGGTTGTCTCTTGCATCTTCGGTGAGGTATTTCGACCATAATAATGTTTCCTCTGTTGCTGGAATCTCTCGCGAGGGTGTTTTACGCCAAAGCTCATCGTACTGCTCAAAAAAACGAGAGGCCAGAGACTGTTGACGGGCGGCAAGTTCGTTATGCGTCATTGTCGGCTGTAAGCCACTGGTAAGCGCGCCGATTGTGGAGGGTAACAGGACAACCCAAACAACCCAAACCAGTAAGAGAATCGTGAGACTTATCGACGAACTGTTCACACGAGAGGATATGAGCAGTCCCAATCCCAGGAAGATTGACACATAAACAAAAGCGATAAGAATGATAACTCCTAATCGTCCCCACTCGCTCGCTGCCAATGGAATGTTTCCTGAAGTGTAAAGGAGAAAAAGGTTAATTAATGCGGCAATTAAAAAAGGGATACTGATAGTTATTAATGCTGCAAGAAATTTGCTTACCAATACAGTGCAGCGTGAAATGCTGTTGGACAGCGTCAGCCGTAATGTGCCGCGTTCTTGCTCCGAGGAGATCGCGTCGAAAGTGAACAGGATTGCAACCAAACTCAACGCTATGGAGATTATATCTCCCCAATCAACATTCGTATAATCCGGCGTAATGTCCCGTAGGCTTGGATTGGATTGTGGGTATTTCATTCGCCATGTCGTACTGATTGAAAAACGACTTGATGTCATGAACACCCCTTCGCCAATGCCATCAGCGGATTCGGGTATAAATGTTTCACCGCTGTTTGCACAAAAGGAGAGTGTACAAGGTTTTTTGTAGAGCGTCCCGGGGCCTTCTATAAGCAGATTATACAGACTGTCTGCATTGGATCTCATTTTATCTAAAGACGCTGAGACCTTTTGTTGATATGCCGTCGATTGCGCTGTGTATTCGCCAAAATATCCGATTGCGTTGACGATCATCAGTGCAATCAGCAATACCGTTGTGAAGGCAAACCGCAGACTGCTCAGATGGTCATAGAGTTCACGTTTTGTGATATGCCACATTGGTTTTCGGTTTGCCTCGCAGTGAGAGTTATCAGTTTTCAGTTAAGAAATTGTGGTTTGGATTGCAGTTACCAGTGGAATAATTATTAGTTAAAGAACTCCAAGCGAGCAATTGTTGCGAGGTATCCTCTTAACTCTCACTGCGAGGCAAACCGATAACTGATTACTGAAAACTACTCTACACTTCTTGTCGCACAAAGATTAAAAACGTCGTCATAAATAGCACAATATTGATGAGTAGCAGACAGGCAATATCGCCGCTGGCGTGCTGCATGCCGGTCCATATCTCTCTTCGATGATAAGAAAACTGGGGTAAATCGCTCCAATCAACCTTTCCTTGGTCAATGGAGAACCATTTTCGGGCAGAAAAGGCTTCCTTATCATAGAAATAATCGATAATCGTTTGCCGGTACTGTTG
The DNA here is from genome assembly GCA_026706025.1 of Candidatus Poribacteria bacterium. Classification (NCBI taxonomy): domain Bacteria; phylum Candidatus Poribacteria; species Candidatus Poribacteria bacterium. The sequence continues at coordinate 44,830 of JAPOZO010000002.1, read as the reverse complement.
GGTTGTTGTGATAAAATCCTTGATACCGTGAAAATCTGTTCCAGCCCACACTTCAGTTGCGAAATCATACATCGCTGCTGGTGAAAGTCGCATCAGATTTTTCGCCATGTTTGCTTTGCGAACGTAGACGTGATCTAAAGCTTTTTGTCGAACCTGCCATGTTCTCTCCGCTGCGCGGATCCGTCGCGGTTCTGAGAATTGAAAGTAAGCTTTGACATGAGGAATCTGTGGTTCTGAGTCTGGCTTGATACGCGTCCAATGACGTTTTTCTACTTTAAAGTACTTGAGTGTTGTCGGGTCGGAGATCTGATAAGCCCCGTAACTTCCTGAAGGCGGTACATTAAAATTCGGATCTTCCCCCTCAACGCTATCGTTCCTCAAGAAATCTGTTTGTTCTCTTTCAAACGCTTCCCAAATCTGCTCAATTTCACGATAGGCGGTTTCCAATTGAGAAGAAGGCTGCCAAAGCCGATTGACCGCGAATACGCTAAGACTTGGATAGATGAGGACAAGGGTACTCCATATCACCATTGAAAGCATCAAGGCAGTCGCAGTTCGGCGAGTGACCACAGAGATTAACAAACCTATTAGATAGAAAACGGAGAGATAGATGATAGAGGTGAGCAAAAGACCACCAATCCCGAGCCAATCATCCCCACTCAACGAAATTGACCCCGACACAGAAAATAGGATCAATGCAAACAGCAAACTCATGACTACCGGAAGGATCAGACAAACCATCGCACTGATGTACTTTGCTAACAGAATAATAGGACGACTGACGGGGTTTGCCATCGTCAAGCGGAGCGTGCCTGCTTCCCGTTCACCAGCGATTGCATCATGGGCGAAAAGCAGTGCCAGTAGACTGAGAATTACCTGAAAGATTAAAACCAGATCGACACTGGAAAATAGGTTGAGAAAAGGATTATCTGCACTGTGTGATTTGGTATCCCAAAGGGTTGGCACGCAGGTATGGCTGACGGTGATGGAGTTACCGAGCCGTCGATCCAGACCTGCATTGAAAATACTCAGTGGGTTGGGCGGTCGGTCTACGAGGATTGCTCCTTCCATTTCCGAATAGGTTCTTGCCCTTTTTAAAAACTTCTGATGGTGTTGCTTGACTGCGGTATCGTAGTTTATCAGGCGACGTTCGTAATCAGCAATCAGTACAACGGTATTCGCAACAACCAGCAGCAGCGTGACAACCATTGCAACGAGAAACCGAAATGTCATGAGATTGGCGAGTAATTCCCGCCGAATGAGTGTTAGGAACATCACATTATCACGCATCTGATAGGAGTGCTTCAATCATGCAAATTAAGGGCTGGCCGTTTATGGAGTCCAGACCTGCACAACTGTATTGCCAATTGCCCGCTTTATCAATCAAGATAAAACGTGGGATCACTCTAATTTGATAAGCCTTTTTTACTTCCCTATGCGGATCAAGTAAAACGGGCCAAGGGGGCTGATGTTCATCTAAAAATTGCTGCACTTGATGCAGCGTTTCACCATCATTAATGCTCCAGACAACCACATCGTTGATTTTGCTGAATCGCTCATAGACGATCTTGACTTCTGGGAGCATGATGTTTGACGAAGTCCCAACCTCAAGCAAAACAACCTTTCCAGCCATCGCTGATAGCGTGTAGACCTCTCCTTCCAATGTTTCTAACTGAAAATCCGTCGCTTTCTGATTCAGTCTGTTCGTGATAAGTTTCTGACGAATCCTTTTGCAGTCAGCACCTTCTCGAATCCGATATTCCGCTTCAGTGTCTTTGAGGAACGCCTCAAACGTATCAGTGGTTCCCTCTCGCCTTATTTGATGGTAGACGCGTTCCAAGCCTGTCCGACTTTCCACACGAGGTGTAGGCGCAAAGTGGATAGGATCATGGTCACGTCTTACTTTTTCACAGTGAGGCGTCGGTGCAAAGTGCGCATCGGCGTAGTAACGCCTTGCTTTTTCCCATTCCCTCATACCTTCTGCTGACTGTCCTAACATCCAAAAGTAATTTATAGTGCTCTCGTTGAACCTTGCCCAGAGAGATTCCAAATAATCCGGAGCGTTTGCAACAAGTCCATCGTATGCTTCTCTCCATTGCTCCTGCCGGAGGTAGATTTCAGCGCGCAGGCGCGATATTTTCTTGGACGCTTTTTCTACGGATCCTTTGTTATGTTCAACAAGCCACTTTCGTTCTTCTGCTTCCGCTAACCGGATTTCAGCACGCTCTAAAATTTCATAAGCTTTGTCTAATCGGTTGTTAAACTTCAACCGATATTTAACCGCTTCCGTATAAGCCCAACCGAAATATTGCTGTGTTTCCTTGCAATAGGCAAGATGTGCTGCAAGGCAGCTGTCAATCAGTTCATCAAGGAAGCCTTCGCTTGCCAGAGAACGATCTTGCTCAACTAACCTCAGCATTTCTTCATAAGCTAACAGATACCATGATAGTACTGGAACATCTGAGACTGTGAACTCATCAATGACGCGCTGGTAATAATGCCATTTCTGACTTGTCTCTTCGCTCCGTTCGACTAATCCGAACAATGCAGCGAGATAAATTTCGGTTCGAGGGTGTTGCAGTATCTTGTCAAACAAACTGTTTGGGACATTCTTTGTGCGGTTAGGAAGGCGCATATATCCCCAATATGCTGTGCTTAATACTTCCGGAGTTTCTGAGTGTGTTTGCAGAATATATTCGATTTCAGGGCAAATCCTTTTTTTCGCCTCTCCCTCTGGAAACATTTCGGCTATCAGTCTCCATCGAGAACCATAAGCCTCTAAGTCCGCTGGATTGGATTCCAACGCACGTGCACTAATCTCTAAAGCCCTATCAAATTCGCCCGATCTATGGTGGTTTGTAATCTGCGTTGCCAGATTCTGTTGCTGATTATTATTTAGCATTTGAAGGAATTCTCCTGTCTCTTGTAAACGCTTTCGTGCCCGGTGGAGCCGACTCACAATCGTATTCACCGACACACTCAAGAAATCGCCTATCTCCTTTGTTGTCATTTCACCCAGATAGTAGAGGGTCATTACCGTACGTTCACTCTCCGGCAGTTTTGTCAGAAGCCCGTCAACGATTTCATGACGACGCTCGGTTGCTTCTAATTCGCGCTGCTCCAATATATAACGCTCGTAAGTTAAGTTATCTATTGCTTTTAGAGACGTGTCATCCAGCGGTTGCATCGCAGGTCTTTGCTTTCGCATCCAAGCAATGCAAAGCCGATTCGCAATCACATAGAGCCACCCCGCAAATTGGCTGGGGTCCTTGAGCGTCGAAAGTTTTTCGTATGCTTGGAGAAAAGCATCTTGCGTAATCTCTTCGGCATAGTGAAAATCGCCTATCTTTCGCCACACAAGGGCATGAACACTTTTTTCATACTTTTGGACTAAAGCGTTAAACGCCTCGTCGTCGCCTGACAAAATTTCGCGAATTAACTGAACATCGTCGTCTCTTTCCACGCGGTTTTCTCCTAACAAAGAGTCGCCAGTTATCGATTGTCAGTTGTGGTAGTAATAGTCCATTAAACTGCTACAAGAGATTAACTGACAATTGAAGACTCTGACTCCGATAACTATTCTATTGCTTATTAAAGACGCGATTTCGGGCAGAAGATATTGCATAATCTGAAAAAAATGGAAAAATCTGGATTTTTTAGGAGTTGTTTCGCTGATGTCCGGTTTCGGATAACTGTGAAAGGTAAGGAGTTTCAATGAGGGTCGGTTTCAGGGGATGTTTAAGCAGATTTCGGGCGACGAGGGCATGGCAACATTCATCAACACCACTGAGACGCTGGTGTCCGAGATAGTTCAATTTTAGCAAAAAAGACAAGAGAAGAAGTCCCCCGAGCAACAGGGCTTCCAGTCCTTTCTCAATGAAATATTTAAGAGGGAAGTTTCAAACCTTCCCTCCATCTGGGGTTTCTGTATGGGTACATCCTTACTTCGGCGCGGGCTGACGGTTTGGGGTCCCTTTTTCAATTTGCGCCGCAATATCGGGGTCCTCCACTTTGAGCCTGCGCAAACCTTCTTCGCGACCATATTGCTGCAAAAGTTGTTGGGCACGATTCGCGCGTTCTTGGAAACTCTTCCGCGGTTCTACAACCTCACCCTCAATAATTTCATTTGGGCGTGGCGTCATTCCAGCGTGTTCATGCATGCCAGCAGCCTCATGTTCCATATCTATTGTGTGAGGGGGTGGAATTGGATTCGGTGGCGGCGGTTCTGCTTGAATTGTTGCCCTCTCATCGCGCAGTTTTCCCTGGATAGTAGGGTAATTACTTTCATTTAGCAGGGCGTTTAAAGTCACTGAGTCGTCGGGTAGAAGTTCAAGTGCTTCAAAGAAAGTTTTGTATTGAAAATCTACACGCGTGTTGATATCTCGGAAATTTTGTTCTGAAAGTGGCGCGTCCCTTGGGAATCCCCCGATTTTCATCTTTTCGTGATAGTATTCCTCAACAATTGCCAATTCATCAGGGGTATTTTCTTTCATCCACTTTCGAAGGTATCTTATCGGTTCAGTCTGACGAATCACCTCAGAGCCCTCCTGATTCCACCTGTTTCCCAGACGGGCCGTTTCAAGTCTTGTCTGCTCTTCTTCGGTTAACCCGAAGAGTTTCTCCTTCAGTTCAAAAAACCGTTGTGCCTCTATTGGTGGTAGGGGTGTTCTATTTAGTTGGACCTTTACGCCTTCGGGAACCTGCGGTATCAAGCTGTGTCCAATGAGGTGATAATATTCGGTCATGTCCGGATCACCCTCCCCAAGTTCTCTTGCGATGGCATGCATTTTCTCAATGGCCAGTTCCGGGGACGTATCCTTTAGTTCCACCGCCGGCGCAAAAGCAGCTAAAATGTCCTTGTCACTAAGCACTGCGGGCGGAGCACTATTTTTACCTTCCGCTTCCATGACGCTTTCTGTTCCCTTAGTCGTTTCACTCTCAGGAGATTGTATTGTATCTTCTGGTCCGTGACTATGCGGGGTGCCTCCTGGGTGTGTATGAACATTTGGATCTACTTTCGCCACCTCCTTCTTGCAACCCGAGCACCCTAACAAAGTTAGCAACGGCGTTAAAAGAAGGAAAGAAAAGACAACTCTTACGATATTTTTTTTCACTTTATAAAACCCTCCTGTCTGAATATGTGAATGAACATTCCCTTTTCTGATCATTCACACCGATAAACAAAAAAAGTTCCAGTTAAAATCTTACGTAAGAGGGCTGCTCAGTATTCGGTTTCTGAATCGTCATTGATTACGTCTTTACTAAAAGACCGACGGAATCCGATAATAAGGGGTTATTGTTGGAGAGGATTGAGCGTTGTATTCAAATTGCTTGAGAGGGGTCCGATTATCTCCTGCTCAAGTCAGTTTAAAAGACTAAAGCTGTCCAGTCGTCCGAGGTGGATAACTAAACAGCTTTAGCTACGATGTGCAGTTAGAAACTGCACTCAGAGACAAAAGCACTATTCAAAACCGCCGACCTTCGCTGCTTCAGGTGCGCGTGTCGGGAGTTCTTTCTTGGCTAACGTGTCTTCAGGCACATAACCGGAGTAGTCAGAAATCTGACCGTGCGTCAACGCATACACCACAACGTTCGTCATGAAACGATAGACGCCGGGTGAATAGTGGACACTCCGTGTCGGGAGACTGACAGACTCCATTGCGCACATGTAGTCACGACGGACAACGATAACGGACAACTTTTCACCGACGGAGATACCTTCGAGGTAGTTCCGTTTCGGTGGACGTGTGCCCCACCAGAAGATGTCGAATCCGACTGGGGGTCCGCCCATTTCATAGAAGTTGTCATAGACTTCGTGATCGTTGGCAATCCGTTCAATCTGATACTCAGGCATAACGTAACGCATCTGTGCGAGGAAGAGACGAATCATCGCCTGCGCAGGCGCGTTCACACCGCAGTCGTCAAAGACAAGGAATCCACCTTTTTCGACGAGGTAGCGGCGCATACCGGCAGCTTCAGTCTCAGTGAGACGGCTATCCATTTTACCACCACCATACTGCCGTCCGAGTAAGTTACGCGAACGGACGAGTGAGGGGTCGTGTCCTGTCATGAAAACGAAGGGTGTTTTGAAGAGGTTCGCATCGGTAAGTTTCAATGCGCCGCCTTCAACGTTCATGTCGGTTTTGATTTTGGTACGTTCGTTGAGCCACTTCGTCAATGCGTTCAAGGAAGAGGCATCAGCCCACCAGTCAGAGAGACTGTGACGGATCCGTGTGAAACGGAATACACCGCGGATGTCTTTACCTTTACCGATAACGCGACCACCGGGTTCGCCTCTCGGCAGGGGTGGTACTTCGACGTTACCAAGGGTGATGTTTTCGACGACATCGCCGAGGGCATCACGTGCGGCACCGACGTTTTCGACCATTGCGAGGCCGGGTGGACGTTCAAAAGCGACTTTGACCTGTACTGCGGTACCTGCGACACCACGACCGATGTTAGCCGGTCCGGCGGAGGGTGCACTTGCGACAGGTGCGGAGAACGCCAAGGCACCGGGTGCGTCCGATACCGGGAGATCTGTATGTGTTACAACCGTTGGTACTGGCGCGTTCGGTGTAACCACTTTCGGGACATTCGGGTTGATTGGTGCGTCAACTTTGACGGTCTGGTTTGAGAATTCGAGTACCGTCTGCGGTTGGAAGCTTGACTTTGCGACAAACGCAGTCGTTACACGCGGTTGTACCTGAACCTGTTCGACAACGACAGTGTTTTGCGTCGGAACAGTCGGCTTAATAACCGGTTTCACGACAGGCTTCCGGACTTTAGGCTTCGGTGGCTCCTTGGGTTGGAGCACTTCGGCACCGACGAGATCTTTAAACTGTTCGGTTTGTGTGACAAGGTAAATGCCAGCAACGACAGCGATGACCACGTGGAGTACCAATGAAGTCATGAAGGCACCAGAGGTTCTTTTTACACTCATTACGTTATTACCTCCAAGGGATATTGTTTGCGTATCCTAAACAAAAAAATAAAAGTTGTTGATGCAGAAGATACATGCAATTTCTATGCCAATGCCGAAAACGCCGAATTTACGGGTAATCTCTGCATCCAACGGGCTAAGCTGCACAAAAACGGGCAGTGAACTCTCTAAGCTGCACAAAACGGGGCAGTTTTTAACAAGGTGTACGGAACGTTATTCGGCTTTTTCCGCTTCTCTGGTAACCTTGATGAACTTTTCGATTCGCGGTTTGCCTTTGTGAAAGCCAAAGATACCAAGGTTGTTTTCGGTGCTGCTGTCAAGCTCATAAATCTTCCACCCCTTATCATCTTTTCTCAAATAGAGGTGTGTTTCCCCGGGAAACGAACCTTTGTAACAGTTGTAGCCTATTGCGGCGGCTTCCAGTTTACTGCCTTTGTAGCGAATCCAAAAATCTGTCAACCTATCGTTCTGTCCCCATTTGTTACCTTTTGTCCCGATCCCGTTCCACAAGCCTAAGATATTGGTTTTGACATCGTTCCAACCTGTGGCTACAGGGACGGGTTCGTTTCCGGCAAAGATAGTCCCAAAGGCAATGGTACTGGTATCAAAGGTTTCGCCGACAGCTTTGATATCGAAATCGTTAAAGGCGTTATAGAATTCAGTGTAGAGGTCTTGAATCGCCTGTTTTTCGGCTTCAAAGTCGATGGGGGGTCTTGAAGCAACAACGGGTTCTTCCGCAGTACTTGAGGTGCTCTCTGTCGGCTTTTCGGGGGCTTCTTCTTCGTCAGTACCACACCCTACAATGCCGATGCTCATGATGCCGACTGCGAAAAGGACAAGCACGAGCCACGTTAATCTCAATTGCATTTCTTTAAATTCCTCCTATAGGTTCATCGCGTAGCCTGCAAACCGATGTTGCAAACTGATCGCATCCAAAAATCGTATTTTCCTACCAAACTGTGGACTTTACGCGCGCAGGGGAAAATTGACTGTCGGATGACTAAGGCACTATACATGCTGTGTTCACACTTTAAAGACATTATACCTTTTTTTCACAACTATGTCAAGTTAATTTGTCGGTGCCGATAGATGTTTTTGTTTTTTGTCAAATCTTGCTATTTTCTCATAACAAATACTCGACATTTTCAAGCGTCTGAATTACGTCGGCAACTTGAATTTTGGCCATACATCCGTCTTCACCGAATCGGCAGATCGCCCCCTTGCATGGTGGGCAATCCGTTTTGCGTTGAATTGTTTGACACTTTACTCCCACGGGCCCAAAGCGGGTTGGATCGCCGGGTCCATAGAGTCCTATTGTCTGGATGCCTACCGCTGCAGCGAGATGCATCGGACCGCTATCGTTGCCGATAAACACATTACATGTGTGCAAGATTGATGCCAACTGTGTCAGGGTTGTTTTGCCGGCGATATTGATAGACTCCGCCTGCATCAGCCGTTGGATTTCAGTGATTATCGGCATTTCGTCTGCCACACCGACAAACAGAATTTCTGCACATTTTTGTGCAATTAGCCAATCAGCGAGTTTTGCATACCGCTCAGGTGCCCACCTTTTTAAGGGAATCGGGGAACCTGGATGGATAGCAATTAACGGTCGTTCTTCGCCAATTTGATGCGCTGTTAGGAAATTGGATGCCCACTTCTTGTTTTCTGCTGTTACCGGGAAGGTCGTGGTCTTTATGGGTGTTGGAATGCCTGCTTTGTCTAAGACATCAAGGTTGCGCGTTGTTTCGTGTATTCCGGTGAACCGTGCGAATCCCAATTTGTTCTCAAATTGCAGCGTTGCTCGGTCAAGACGTTTCGGTGCAACTCGCAGCAGAGAAAAACAGACAATACGCCAATCATTTCGGAGTTCCACTATCAGGTCGTATTTTTGACGGCGTAACGCTCGGTAAAGTTGGAATGTTTGTTTTAGTGAAGTCGGTGGTCCTGTGCGACAAAAAGCGGGAGAATTGTATTCCAGGACCTTATTAACATCAGGATGTTTCTCCAAAACAACGCGGCTCCACACACCGACCAATGCGTGCAGTTCAGCATCTGGATACGCTTGGCTCAGATTGGAAAACACCGGTGTCGCTAACAGGACATCTCCGAGATGATCAAGTTTGACAACGAGAATGCGTTTTGGTGCGAAGGTCTTCGGAAACCAACGTTTCCAATAAAAGAGCCACTGCCCGGCAGCGGAAGTGATTAAAGTGAGGGTTTCGGAGAGATTCTGAAACATCTTTTTTCAGTTTAGCCAATTCGTGGAGATTTGTCAAGAGATATAGAATTCCGACATCAAAAATTTGATAAAAAAGAAGATTGGTGATATGATATACCAAACCACTCACTCAGGTCAAATTCACATCTCGGTCCGAAGATAGTCGTTGCGGAGACGCAATTTTGCGTAAGTCCTGCTAAGCAGAACTGAATGGCTCTGAGAAGGAAACTAAGCGACTGTATACGTTAAGAGTTTGATTGACTATTTTGTCATTAAATGTTATCCTTTCCTTAACTTAGGGAGGTAAATATTATGACTATAAGTATACAAGATTTTTTTTTCATTATTGGATTATTATTTTCTGTACTGGGTTGCACTCGCGATCATGTGGAAACTCATGAACCTGTTGACGTTGAGGCTGCTTTTGAACAAAATATTTTGCCTATCCTCACGGCGAAGTGTGCGCTCTCTGGCTGTCATGTTGCTGATGGTCCCCACGGTTTGGATTTCAGAACCTACGCATCTTTTATAGCCGGAGGTGAGCACGGACCGGCGTTCATTCCGGGAAATGCTGAAGCGAGTGAGATTGTCGAAGAAATCGTTGAAGGCAAAATGCCGCCTCCGCCTCATGATCCGCTAACCGCTGCCGAGATTCAACTTTTTGTTGATTGGATTAATCAACAAGAAGCCCAAGATCATGTTGTCCAACACGAACATGACGAACATAGCCATGAATAGGACACAGACGACGACCATACTGGTGATGACGACGACGATATAGATTTGCTTTAGAGGCTGGTTTTATACCAGCCTCTGTGTTTAACCTGCCTGCTTCTTTGTCAAGATAAACTCTAAACTCACTTGCATTACGCGGTTAGGTGCTGCTATACTATTTTCAATGGTTTCCACCCTTTGCAGACGAATCTTGGCTTATGCAATTTATCAAACACTTCTCAGAGATTGACGAGACAGACCTCCCCCATGTCGGTGGAAAAGGGCTAAATCTCGGAAAACTAACGAGCGCAGGGTTTCGAGTGCCACAAGGTTTTTGTATCACTACAGATGCCTATCGGTCTTCTGTTCAGCATCTATCAGAACAGAATGCGAGCGCGATTAAAGAGGTTGTGTTGTCCCCGGAACTTGTCGCGGAAATCCACACAGCACGCGAGCAATTGCAAACCGGCGCAGTCGCCGTACGTTCGAGTGCGACGGCGGAGGATTTGGCAGAAGCGAGTTTCGCTGGGCAACAGGACACCTTTTTGAATGTAGCGTCCGATGACCTCTTAGATGCGCTCAAAGCGTGCTGGGCATCGCTCTGGTCGGAACGGGCAATCGCCTACCGGCAAACACAAGGAATCTCCGATGAAGGGTTGGCGATGGCGGTTGTCGTCCAAGAGATGTGTGAGGCAGATGTTTCTGGCGTGCTTTTCACAGTCAGTCCTTTTAGGGCGGATGTGTCTATCATTGAGTCGAATTGGGGGTTAGGGGAATCGGTCGTTTCTGGTGCGATTACGCCTGATAGTTTCCACGTATCGCGGGAGACACGCGAGGTTTTGGAAAAAAACGTTGCTACAAAACGTGAAATGGTAACTGCTGCCGGTGTAGGTGAGGTATTGACTGACCAACAGGACGTTCCGAGCCTAACGGATGCACAACTGAAAGAACTCACACAACTCGGTATGCAAATTGAAACCTTCTACGGAAAGCCGATGGATATTGAGTGGGCACTCACCGATACGCAGTTCGTGTTGTTACAAGCACGCTATATTACCACATCCTCCGAACCTACATACCCAACTCCGAGAGCCGATGAGAGATCCGTTGAAAAACTCCGTGAAAAGGAAATACAAAGACTGGAAGCACATACCGAAACACACGGTACGGTCTGGTGTCATCACAACATCGCTGAAGTGTTGCCTGCCCCGTTGCCGATGACTTGGGCGATTGTCAAGGAATTTATGTCGGGTACTGGTGGGTTAGGTAAAGCGTATCGCAGTTTAGGGTTCCATCCGAGCAAACGGGTGAATAGCAACGGTATTCTTGACTTAATCTGTGGACGGATTTACGTTAATTTGAACCGTGAGGCGGAACTCCACTTCGAGGGTTTTCCGTTTGCACACGATTTCGATGCCTTGAAGCAGAACCCTCAACAGGCGATGTATGCGCAAGTACAAACTGATATTACCCGAAGTACTACAGCGTTTTGGTTGAAACTACCGCTCCATATTATTCGTATGAGCAAAGCAGAGATGCAGCTCCGTCGCATTCGCTCGGATTTTGATCAACTGTTAGCAGAAGAGGTATTCCCAGCATTTCAGAAGGAAGTTGAGGCAGAACGAGAACTTACATACGCTGACTTATCAGATGCGGAATTAGTGACGAAATTCCAGACATGGCGCGCCAAAACATTGGACGATTTCGCGCCAAAGGCTCTTACGGCTACATTGCTCGCCGGGTTTTCACTCCAACGGTTGGAGGCAGCACTCCAAAAGCACCTAAATGAGACAGCGGCAAAGACACTCGTGAGTAGGCTCATTAGCCGCGTTTCTGGGAATCTTACCGTTGAAACGAACGAGAAGTTATGGCAGGTGGCAGATGAGGACTTGGCACTTACCGATTTCCTCAAAGACTATGGGCATCGTGCTGTTGACGAGTTTGAACTTGCACAACCGAGGTGGCGTGAAGATACGACCTATCTTGAACAGATAATCGCATCTTTTCAGCGAGAAGCTTCAGACACAGACGCGCAACAAGAAGGTGCTTCACATCTTGCGCGGCAAGCGGAACAACGTGATGCTGCGGAGACAGAACTCGGTGCGATCCTTGGAGATAAGGCGAATTTGCGGAAACAGATTGAGAGTGAACTGGATTTCACAAGGCGTTATATGCCTTTAAGGGAAACAGCGAAATTTTACCTGATGCTCGGCTATGAACAGGTTCGGCGCGCCTTACTTGAATTGGATAATCGTTATGAACTCAATGACGGTATTTTTTATTTAGTGCCAGAGGAATTAGAACGACTAATTGACAATGATGATTTCGGTGATATTATCGCCACCCGAAGAACTGAGCGGAAACTTATGTTACAGATTGAGATGCCGGATGTCATTTTCAGTGATGCCCTGGAACAGATCGGCGCGCCGGTGTCAATTGACCCAGCGGAAATGTATACTGGCGTAGGTGTTTCCGCGGGCATCTCAATGGGAAAAGCACGTGTGCTTTTGACCCCCTCGGACGTGAATCCATCTGACCGCGATTACATTTTGGTGTGTCCATCAACTGACCCTGCGTGGACACCGCTTTTTCTGCATGCGGTGGGTTTGGTGATGGAGCGCGGTGGAATTTTGTCACACGGCGCGGTTGTCGCGAGAGAGTACGGTGTCCCTGCGGTTGCTAATGTTCCGAACGCAACGCAACGTATCGCTGATGGACAGATGCTGCAGATTGATGGAAATCAGGGAACAGTCTCAATTTACCATGAAACTTCATAGTGGAGAAGAGGAACATGCTATTTGATGCCTATTGGGATAAACGACAACAAAAACGTCGGAAAATTCGCAGGGCGTTACTCATGTCATTGGTTTTACACGCCGTCGCGATAGGAATTATGAGTATCGGTTACATTCGGTGGTATCGCCCGATGCTTCCGTCAGAACCATTGGTGTCTGAAGCCATTGCGGTGACAGAATTTCGACGTTTTCATGTCAGTAGCACTCAGAAACGTTCGATGCCAGCGCGGGGTTCCACGCCTGGGCATGCGAAGCGTTCATCTGCTGCCAATCAAAACACTGCAAAGCTGACGCATTCAGCACCCCCGACGCTATCTAATGCCTCAATCCCTGTGTTAAAAACAGATGCCCGGCTACCGATGGCAGAGACTTCGCTACGCGAACACACGACAGAAACGCCAGCATGGAAAACAATCGCAGCCGCACATGCAAAGACACCTACAATTGCACCCAAGCCCAAAACATCTCAAGGACAAACCGAGGCAAACGAAACCGAAGGTCGTAAAAGTCATGCCCAACCTATTGACAGAGACGCTCGGATGGGCGAGGCACTCGAAGGCATCGCGGAGAGCATCGCCGATGGCGAATCCGAAACTGCTGTTGACCTCGTTTTTTTACTTGACATTAGTGGGAGTATGATAGATAATATCCGCGCAGTCGGCAGGCAGTTGCGTCGAATGGTAACGGTATTTGAAGAGAAAGGAATTGACTTTACACTCGGCATCGTTATTTTCAGGTATCTTGAGCGTGATACGATCATCCATCCACAGACGCGAGATAGCGAGAAATTCAAACGGTTGTTAACGACGCATGTCGTTGCTGGTATGGGCGATGAGCGGGCACACAACGCCATGATAAAAACGATTCGCCGCGTCGATTTCCGTGAGGGTGTAAACCGTCGATTTGTGCTTGTTACCGATGAGTTTACTAAAGGGTCTTACACGCTATCGGAGGTCTTGAAGCAGTGCTATAAGAATAACATCACAGTGGATGTCATTGGCATTAATGATATGACACATAGGGCACTAACAACGAAAACTGGGGGACTCTGGTTTCCCATCCCAATACAAGAATAGCGGTCAGCAATCAGCGGTCAGAAGAATAACTTTCAGTTAAGTGATCTGCTTTTAACGAAAACTTAGCCCGTAACGAAGTGGAGGGCGGGCTTACGGAAAGGCGTTTCAAATTTCCAAACCACCTCAACGAACCGCAAGGAAAATCAAAAAAATGAAATGGGCATTGAATACCTATCAAACCTGCCAAGAGTGGGAATTAGGGCGGATACTTGACACTGCTGAAGCTACTGGCTATCACGGTGTCGAGTTATTAATGGACTATAAACAGAAACACGGATTTGAGTGGGATACCCCAAGAGAGACTTGGGACGGCTTGAAGGCGCAGGTTGACGCGAGTGGGGTTGTTATCTCCTCGCTGACGAGTTGTCAGACTTTCCACTCCGAAAACGCTGCCGATCGCGAGGAGACCGTCCGTCGTGTTACACGCGTTATCGACATGGCGGAATTTATGGGCTGCGATCATGTTCGTGTGCTCGGTGACCGGTATTCGGAAGAGAATCGTGAAGCAGTCGTGGGGTATGTCACCGATGGATTGAAAGCTCTCGGCACCTATGCCGGTGAGAAAAATATTACGGTCTCTATCGAGATGCACGGTTCTTTTACAGATCCGGACTCAGCGATGGAAGTGATTGAAGGTGTAAACCTTTCAAACGTCGGTTTTGTTTTCAATTCACAATTTGTCGGGTGTGATGCTGGTAGTATTGAACCGCTCTTTTCGCGCGTAGCCCCTCACATTACGGCGGTACACACGCACAGGGTAGAGGAACCCGCGACGTTTGATCTCTACCGACAGATGTTCCAATGGTTGGATCGCACCGGTTTCTCAGGCTACATCTCCAACGAGTGTGCCTATACGGGCCCTGATCCAGAGAAGGTCCTCGCACTTTATGTAGGACTTTTCAAAGCGTTTGTTTGAAAATGGACACTCCACAATTAGCACATCTTTATAAACGGGTGGCAATCCCCAATGCATTTCTGAATGAAACAGCGGGAAAGGCGTGGGGCGGCGATATCCGCATCGGCGATCTGACGGGCGATGGTACTGTCGATCTTCTGGTATATAAATCGCTCGGAGGCATTCATCCGTGTTTCCTCGGCGCGTTTACGCTTGAAGGTGAACCGCTCTGGTCCCTCGGTGACAAACATCTTGAAATCAGAGACGCAGATGCCACAAATACGTACCTAACAACCCTCTCACCCGACCGTCCCGGTCCCGTTGCTATTTATGACATTGATGCCGATGGACAGGCAGAGGTTATCTGCTTCTGGATAGATGAAGATGCAGCAGAGGCGAGTAAGTGGGATTTGTCTACCGTTTGCATAATGATCTTAGACGGTGCGACGGGTGCTCTTAAACACACAGCCGCACCGAATGCATTGCGTCAGTGCAATGCGTACGCTGACGGTGAACTCCAGATATCTAACTATGTCCATCAGCGGTTGATGATTGCGAATTTCTCTGGAAATTCACAACCGCAGGATCTCGTTGTCAAGATAGGCGTGAATCTGCTCGCCTTTAACCACAGGTTGGAATTACTTTGGCAATATACCGACGAATGGTTCCGTTATCCGAAGCATTCTGCCTATATTCCGGCAGTCGGCGATTTTAATGGTGACGGACTTGATGAGGTCAACGGCGGTAATTTCGGACTCGCAGCGGATGGTACAGCACTTTGGAATCGCTTCTTCGGGGATAACATGGATTCGGTTTTAGTTTCCGAGTGGAATGGAGCCAAACGGGCGATTCTCTCCGGTGGTGGACAGGTAGTTGATGCAGAAGGGAATCCAATTCTCTCGCTCGGTTTTGATGTTGTACCGCATGGACAGGAAATTCGGTGTGGTAAATTACTCTCCGATGCGTCCGAAGATGCCTTGGTTATTCGTTATAATGGACATCATCCGGATCTGATGGTGGTGGACAACCGTGGGGAAATCAGAAGTCGATTTCGCGTTGATGAGACCCCGAACAACACGGGGCTGGAGGTTATCCGTTGGCACGCGGTCGGGGATCCCGAATTGATTTATAGTCCGGTTGCACTTTACGATGGTGCCGGAAATAGAGTGGTAACGTTCCCTGAACTTCCACCTCCGACGGGTGGAAAAATGGGGTGGTATCACTGCTTTCCTGCGGATGTCTGTGGTGATGCCCGTGAAGAGGTTATCCTTTACGATCCTTATAGTGATGTGGTCTATATCTACACACCGCCGCCGTTTCAACCCGACCTGTTCGGTGGATATCAGCATACCGAAAGACAATATAATACGCGGTTAATAGATTAGTAAGGAGTTGTCGGTTTTCAGTACGGTTTTTCTACGAAAAACCTTTCAGTTAACAGTTAAAGAGGTTTGCTGTTGCTTGAACAGTAACCTCAACTGCCACAATAACTCTCTTAACTGAAAACTGTTAACTGATAACCGATAACTATAGAGAATGGGAATTAATGTGGTTAATAAATTTCTGCTTATCTCAATTGATTGTTGGCGGTATGACGCGCTCAGCCGGACGAATCCGCTTTTCAATACGCCGAAGTTCGATCTGCTGACGCAGGATTTTTCGCTGGCTGAAAAGTTTTTCGTGGCGGCACCTGCGACCCGCCCCTCCCATACCTCCTATTTCACGGGACTCTACCCGTTTGAACACGGTGTCTACGGTCAGACCTATCTCAAGATGTTTGAGGGTATCCCAAACCTGTTTCAGTTATTTAGTGATGCGGGGTATCATATCACGGGGCGCTCCGAGCGTCCGGAGGTGTTCCGTTTCCTTGATTTTGAGCCGTTCATCACATCGGTTGATCCGGATGCGAAAGCGCAACATCTCGGTTCGCTTGAAGACCTGATAGAGCACCTAAAGCAACCCTCGGATACACCGCAGTTCTGTTTTCTGCATTTTTGGTACACACACGGTGGTTATGGCATGAGTGGGATTCCGGGCGCACCAAGCCTCGGTTCGCTTGTGAGTCGCGGTAAAACAGATGAGGCGTTACAGTTTTACTACGCTGCAGCGACGCACATACTTGAGTTTAAATTGGTCGAAATCCTGAAGCAACTTCAGCTCCCAGAGTGGGCAGTCTTCATTTTCGGGGACCACGGTGAAGGTATCTGTGATGAGCTTATTGATCATGGCAGTACGCTCAACCAGAACGTCCTGCACGTGCCACTATTGGCGCATATTCCCGGTGTGACGGACTTAGCATTTCCGAAACCTCCGATTTCAGCGATAGATCTGTTCCCAACGGTTCTGAACCTTGCCGGTATTGATGTGGATTATCACGGGTATGGACAGGACCTGCTATCTCCATCAAAATTTGATGAAAACCGGTTGGTGTTGTCGGAGTTGGATAGCCTTTATGGTATCGGGTTTCTCAGTCGGGACAACTTGGAGATGCCGCATCATCGCGTGACTTCTCGGACGACGGTTGACAATGTGGAGATTAATAGATATTCGGAAGGTGTGCGGCTCTGGTCACTGACGGACGGTGAGTATCTCTACCGTGAAGATGAACAGACGGGTGAGTTTGTGTACCGACATGTCCTGAGCAGCGAAGATACCGCCTGTGAGGACCCGGATCGTTTCCGTGATGCTTATGATGATATTTTGGTGAACTCCAATTATCAGCACCTGCAGGTGCAAGAATCCACGGCAGAGGAAACAGAAATTTTAGAGGGCAAGTTGCGGGATTTGGGCTATGTTGAGTAGACGCAACGCTCGCTATAACCTTCTGAGAGAATCCCCACTGAAATTTATTACATCTTTATGTACGTGCTTTGCTATCATTATCTTTAGCGGATGCGCTGCAAAACTTCATCAGGCAGAAGTGATCTCCCTTGCCGACATTGTCAACAATGTTGAAGCACACGGGGTCAACTCAAAATACAAGGGACAGAAGGTTACGATCACCGCTGCTGGCAGAATTTATCCGAGTGCTGATGGGGATCCTCCAACGTTAGAACTGTTTACGCATCACAATAAAGTCCATTTTTTTATCACGGACTCAGACGCTAAGTCTGTGCACGATCACTATTATTTAAACTACATGGAAAGCGATCTGGCACATATTCGAGGTCATACGACTTACACCTTCACACTTCTTATAAAAGACATTTCCGAAAACATAACTACAGGCGGAAATCGTTTCTTCACCATCCGGTCTGATGTCCCTGAACACACCGCGAAAGCGGATATTGAAGTTATCGACACGACGCTTGAACAGATTGTGACGGGTGATCAGAATTATGTTGGGAAAACAGTACGTCTTCAAGCGACTGTTTCACTTGATAGGCTAAACGAACTGCTGAAGATTCAAGATGATATTGACCCGGAATTGGTAAAAAATTATTCAGGTGCGATGACGCTTGCCACCAATAATAAGGATGTGACATTTTGGATTATAGACGATGTTGCAGCGGGTGGTTTCTTTCCTTCAAACCTCGAAAAATATAAGAATCATCAGACATATACGTTTACACTCTACATTGAAAGGATCGTGAGAGATAAAGGACAAGTCGAGATTACCACGGGCATTGCCGACGATTAATGCAACGCTTATTTACAGGAAAGACGCTTTCACTGTCAGGTTTGAAAGGGTTGTTGTTTACTAACGCGCTATTCCTTCTTTTTAGTCGGCAACTTCATCAATCTGTGCTGCATAGGGTTGTACCAAAATATCCGCCGGAATTCCGAGTCCTTTATGCAATTTCTGAATCATCTCAAGTGATAAAGCACGCTTCCGATTCAAGACTTCTGACACACAGGCATGCGATCCGAGATAGGTTTCGAGGTCAATTTCGGATAGCCCTTGGCTCTCCATATAGTGAAGAATTGCTTCAATGGGATCTGGCAGAGGAATTGGGTAGTGCTTATCTTCATAAGCCTCCACTAACGTGACAAGCACATCAAGTTGATCTGCTTCTGGTGAACCCTGTGCTGCATCCCAAAGCTGATCAATGGTCTTCAGTGCAGTTTCATAATCTGCTTCGGATCGGATCGGTTTAATATCCATAGTTATTCCTTAAATCGTTGAGGCATCAATTCTATCATAGGCACTGTGTGTTCCAATGAATCGAATATAAACGATGCCAGATTGATAATGGATAGCGGTTACTAAACGATAATAATTCCCTTTGATATTAAAGACTACCCGGTTGCCTTTGATAAAACTGGCATTTCGATAATCAACTTTTACATCGGACGGCGTTTTCCATTCAGCACGTTTCACACGCGTATACCACGTTTTAAGTGTCGCTTCCGCATCAGAGTGTTTTTCCCAAAATTCTTTCAAAGCTCTACGCGAGATAACTCTCATATAAGTATTATACCATTGAGATGAAAATTTGTCCTGCTGAATAGTAAACGGACCAGAAAGTAAAAGTGTTATACAAAGAATCCTTTACTGTATATCTCTCAATATCTATTGACGGGAAAGACGCTTTCACTGTTAGGTTTGAAAGGGTTGTTATTTACTAACGGGATATTTCCCTTTTTTCGTTCAACGAGTTCCCAATTGCCTGTTTTCCAGTGTTTTTCGTAGGCATAGATAACATTAATATCTTCAAATTCCAGCCAGACACATTTCGCTTGTGGGTGAATCTCGTCGTCTATGGAGGCGACAGCGTGTTCATGATTTGCAGACCAGATCAGGCATTGCTGTTTGGGTTCTCCTGCTTCTGCGTCTGGTGATGTGAATAGGTCTTTGTATTGCACCACCCACCCCTACAACTCATGAATTGTTGCCTCAAGCGTTTCTATATCCACAACGGCAACCGTTGCTTTCCCTGTTGTCCACCCCCCTGTTTCACCCGGATTGAGCAATAGAGATTCACCTTTCTGGATGTCTATCTGGTGGGTGTGTCCATAGATCACGATGTCAAAATCGCCGCTTTTGGCGATAGGGATGGCGAGTTCAGGGTAGTGCATCACAGCGATGTTTTTCTCACCGAGGGATGCGCTTGCGAGGTTAGGGTGTACTTCACCACCGATGGCTTCAAATCGTTTGGCAACGACAATGCGTTCACCGTCATTATTTCCGAATACGCCGACAACGCGGCAGTTCAAGTCTCCTAACGGATCAATAGCAAACGGCGCGATAAAATCACCTGCGTGGACGACCAAATCTACACCGATCTCATTAAAAAGCGCGACAGCGCGTTTGACGTTCGGGATGTTGTCGTGGCTATCGGACATAACACCAAGTTTCATATTTTTAATTTTCCTTTTTTATCGTTATCAGTTATCGGTTTTCGGTTTTCAGTTAAAGAAGTTCGTCGAATCCGTAAAGTGTTCTAAAGTTAGGGACTGACAACTGACCACCACCAACCGTTTACATTACGGGCTTAGGTCTCGCGAAATGGGTTTAGGCAACTACTGAAATAGGCACTCTATGAATGACATTGCCAAGGTACCCTTTCGGATTCCACGGTTGCGTGAAAGGCTGCGCGGCACCTGTATCGTCATAGGCACGTGCCCATATTTCATAGTACCCCTTGTTTGCAAGGGTGAGTTCGGTTTCCCAATGGGACCAAGCATATCTGTTTGATGGCTGGAGCAACTGGGTTTCTTGCCACTGCAGACCGAAATCTGTAGAGACCATAACTTTATCAATCTGATTTTCGCCTGCCCATGCGTGTCCTCTAACCTTTATAGGAGTGCTCGCGCCGAATTCCAGAGATGATTGTGGCTGGGTAATCAAGGACTTAACCTGCCATGCAGTCGCGATGCGCATATCCTCGACTGGCGGTTTATCTCCGGGTGCTATCGGATAAGCGGGGATGCGATAAGAATAGCCGCTCATTTTTTCGGAGTCGTGAACCGTATGCCGCACCCAGATACGATTGAGCCATTTCTGCATTGCACTACCGATCCATCCGGGGACAATCAATCTCGCGGGGAACCCGTGGGCGGCTGGCAACACTTCTCCGTTCATCTTAAGAGCGATGAGCGTGTGCTCATCCATTGCCTTTTCAATCGGGATTCCTCGTGAAAAAGGTTCGCTGCCATCGTTGGGTAGATCCTCGCCGTAGTTTCCGGTATAGACAGCACTCGGTTTTACACCTGCGGCTTGCAAGACATCACGCATGCGTACGCCTGTCCATTCACTACAGGCAACGGCACCACGTTGCCACGGTGTTCCGCTAACTTCCGGTACAAATAGGCTTCTCCCGTTTCCGGCACATTCCAATACGACTTCCATAGTAACCTGCGGGAAACGTGTCAAGTCATCCATAGACAGTGCCAGTTCTTTATGGACTTCACCGTCTATGACCAATTTCCATCCACGGATATCCTTGTTTACCGCTCGTTCTGGAATGCCGCTGTTGTTACGAACGAAATGTCGTTCTGTGGGGGTAACATCGTCGTTGAGGAGGTGCGGGGCAAACTCGCCGTTAAAAGGGATCTCCGAATGGACAAGCATGTCCGGTTTCGGGAGTCCTGCTGCTTGTGGGTCTTCCAAGACAACGGGCGTGAGTCCTCTGTCCAACAACCCTCGATCAACGGCTTCGCAGCCAGCACCAAACATGCCCAGACTCGCGAGTAGTGCCGTTTTACCTACCGTAGTAAGAAAGTCCCGTCTTGTTGTGTCAGGAACAGTTTTATGCCAATCTGTAAAGCTGGGTTTGTGCGTGCTTTTTGGCATCATTGGAATTCTATTTGAAAAAAGAGACGGGCTTTCCTCCTACCGCGAAAGCAGTCGGAATCCAGCCCGAAAGGTAGGGGCGAGGTGACCTCGCCCTCTACAACTAATCATCGTCGCGTTCGCTGAGTAACTCACCCCGTGCGAGACGTTCTGCGTTCTCAGTGGACCACAAAATGTTCTTCATGAGCTTCTGAGCGGTGATGTAACGCGTCGCTGCCAACAGATGCATCCTTTGTTCTTCAAAGTCAACTGACAAGTCGTAATGCCGGAAGGCGACTTCGAGGACCTGGAACATGTGGAGTTCCGCGTCTTCACGTAGCAGGATGTGTGCGAGCGTTCGTTTCAGCGCGTCAACATCATGCCCTTCTTCAAGATACTGGTTCACCAGAATTTCTGCTTCGTAGACCTTTTGGAAGTCAGCGAACTCTTGGAGTCGATCTAACATCTTGTCAGGAGCGTCGTAAGTTTCATCAGGTATCCGTTGCCCAGGTCTCGGAATACGGGCGGCGGGCATATTCAACCAGCGCAAGTATGCCAAGTAAACGACTCCGTGAAAAATGCCGCGTAGGAGATTAGCACTCGGTGCATACTGGAAAGCGTGATAAAGGGCGTGCGAGTATGAGTAAATGTTCGCGACATCGTGCCAGTCGCCTTCGTTTTTGAGATGGAACCGGGCAGTGCGAACCGCCGAGGCATAGGTCATCGCGCGGCAGATGTCAGTCAACTCGACCCCTGCGCGAATTTTCTCTTCAACCGCGGCAACAGTAGGTTCAAACTCATCACCGAGTAGCGTCTGTGTAAATGCTGAAATATCAAGATCTGATTCGTTCGCTTGATTGTCTTCCCATATACTGTCAAGTCTCTCAAAGACGGGTTCTAAGACAGGTACAGCGTCAGCCCACCGAGAGGTTTCCTCATGCCGTGTTCTACCGACAAGATCAACGACAATCGGGCGTAAAATCTCGTGTGATCCTTCCCAGTTGACGTAATCCAACGCCTCAAACATTTTATTCGCAAAATCGAGGGCGTGTCCATCGCCAGTGAAGTAATAGTCAGTTGCTGCCGTGTACACGAAATCTGCGAGGACGGATTTATCGTAGGTTCGGTCATTCAGCGTTAGCAAGATGCGTTCTGCTGCGCCGCCGTGGCGTTTATCAATAAAATAACGGAACCATCGCATTAGTGTTTCGAGGTCGTGTTCCTCAATTACTCGCGGGAAGGGTGCGCGATAGGGGCGTGCGCTTCCCGTTGTTCTACGGCTGATCTGGCTTAATCCGTGTACGAGAAACAGGTTGTGGTCATCTGGGTCAACGTCATCCCACAAGTTCGCTGCGAGTGTGAGGATCGCAACACCTGACGACCAGCCATCACTACTTTTATGTGCACCGTAGTGGAGGCCTTGTTGAATAATCTCCGCGGGTGTCGCGCCTGCATCACGCAGTGCGGTGACAGCCTTAGCGATAAAGAAGGTGCTGCGGTCTTTAAGACCCCGCTCAAGTGCCCGCTTGCCGTTTGCGATGACACGCTGTTTTGCTGCCTCTCGCTCGCCTTTTCCTAACCCGACGTACAAATAACCGTCCTCTCGGGCTTCAACAGGAAAGGCTTTCAGGTCATCACCGAATGCCAAGAAGCATGCACCCGATTTGAGGTCAAATTCCCAATGGTGCCAATGGCAGATCAGGACACCGTCCCGGATACTCCCTTTGGACATCGGATACCCCATGTGCGGGCAACGGTTGTCAACGGCGTAAAATTTGTCGTCGGACTTGAAAACAGCGAGATGCGTGCCGTTAACATGAAAGGGTTTACCTTCTAATTCTTCAAAATCTTCAGCGGGGCAGAGTTGATGGTAGACAAGTTCGGTTTCGTCTATTTCTATTGGTGGTGCTTCAACGTGGATAGAACCGATGCCGGTTTCCTCAAGCGCAGAAGTTGGCGTTTGCACAGTCTTTTCCTCCTATTGAAGATTTTTTGTCCTTCATTTTTGGATAACAAGCATTTCACGTGTACTATCCAATAGTATATGCCACTTTCCAAAAAATGTAAAGAAAAAAGAGAGGTTATTGTCTATCTAACAGTTTCGTGGCGGAAGCAACCCTGCCAATTCCCCGACAAGAAATCCCACCTTAAATCAGGGACAATTTTGAACCTATCTACAACAATAAATTTGTCCTCTGTTTTCCGATCGTTGCGGCTCAATCTTTGTTCCTAACGAAAGGAATCTTACTGTAATACCTTAAATGCCGCCCCTCTGGGGCTTGGGTCTCTGGTTGCTGCATGTTCTACACAGATGCCGTCCCTCCGGGACTCAAGAGAGTTTTGGAGTATACCAAGTTTGTGTCTAAGGTACAGCGCGGTTAATGAAGATAAATTTTTTAATTCGGTAATTCCTTAGAAACCCGGGGCGGTTAGGAAACCGCATCTACCGGACCTGCGGAAAATATAAAGTCACCGAAATATTTTCTTAAACTTCGTCAAACCGCGCCTACTGGATATGGAGAATGCAGTCATTATTTTTTTAGATTGACACTTATGGAGCACTTACCAAGCATGCCTACCAAAAGATCGGAAAATCTATTCAAATACTTCTGCATTAGGCCGCCCACGATAGAGAACAACACTATACTGCAACTTCAGAGCCTCATCGGGTGCGATATGGAACGGTTCATAATAGACCGGAGATGGATGGATTAAGCAGTAGTTCTCACGGTTGCGGACCCACCACGTTGTCGGGTAGCGGGGGTTATCGGGATGGTCAACGATAGCGACACCGTAGGTTTCGCTGTCAGTCGGGTGTTGTGAAGTGAAGCTGCACCACCGACTCTGTTGACCGAAGATGTCCATCGGTTCAGTACGTCCGTCGGCATCTAACAGGTTGCCCGGCGTGATGCTATTGTCAAATCGGATTGCCATACCGCTGTAGAATCTGCCGTCTGCACCGGGTTCACCGCGTCGTAAATCCAAAACGACCTCACGCGCGTTCGGCTGAAGCGTCAGCGACACAGAAATCTGCATCGTATCGGCTGTCGGTGGATGGACGGTTATCTCTCGTTGTTCCGTGAGATGCGTTGTGCCTTGCCAATCTATCCACGCGTTTTCTGTTGTTAAACTTGCGCTGTCGGCATCTGCATTTTGGGCAACAATCTGCTGGTGGACGATCCTGCCGAAGCCTGTCGGATCGCTACCGGGTGCCGGTTGTTCCCAAAAATTGACATCGTTGACCTTTTTCCATGCGACCCAGAGACCTTGGTGATGCACATGATCACCGGGTTCGTTCATCGTGAGCGGCGGCGCACCGGGCAGGTTCAATGGATGACAGAAGGGCCGGTTGCCATCTTCGGGAAAATGATAACCTAAGACCTGTTGATTGTTCCAAGCGACGGTTAAACTATTTTGTGTTTGTGAGAGTGAAAACATATTTTTATCCGTAATGTTACTGGTTTCATATTTGCCAACGAATTAGAGGTCTTGCTCTACATGATAACCATGTTCTGCGAGCGTAGTAGATACAGCTGTCCAGATGGCTCGTGCTTGTTCAAGTGCCTTGGATGCGTCCGCGTTCGTGGCTTCCGGCATGTCACTCGGGTATCGGGCTTCAGCTGCCCATTCTGTTAGAGATGCCAAATCTGAATGCGCAGCTTTGAGTTGCCAACTCTCAGGGACCAAACTCCGCAGAACATTCAAGTCATGCGTTCTCGGAAAATCAATCTCTAAGAAGATTAATACCGCCTTGAGTGCCTTCTCAGCAGATTGTTGTGCGTACCAACAAGATTGACGAGGCGGCAAGTGTCGTTGCTCTAAAAGGGTTTCAGCCGTTATCAAGTCTTCTTCGGCATAACGCAGCCAGCGAGCGGTATCTGCGAGTCGGTCAGTTATTTGCATAAAGGACGTGTCCTTCTTGTTGGGCATAACGCAGCACCGACCCGACTCGCTTGCGGTGCCGTTCAAGTTCTTCGGTCGTTGATACAAGGATGTCCTTCGCCACAGGCAAATCCGCCAAAGCAACTCGGATGTCAATGGCAGTTTTCCGTTTATCTGTGAGTTCCGCGAAAACCACGAGGAGGTCTATATCGCTATGCGGATCTGCGTCCCCTCGTGCCTGCGAACCGAAGAGGATAATCTGTAGTGGGTCAAAGTCGCGCACGATGCGCTCTGTCATGATTGAGATAAATTCGTTATTCATCCTATCTTTACCTTCTAATTTTCTAACTCGGTGTTTCCTACGAGCAAGTAATTCGCCGAGGTTATAGGATTGCAACTTCCATCATGCTCAAGCGAGAACGTCGTTTCTAATTGAGGTATAGGTTCACGACTTCGCGTTCCAGTGCTAAGCCTTCCCATTCGTCATCGCCGGGTCCGTCGTAGATGAGCGTATGCGGTCCGGCAAAACCGGCTTTTTGGGTGAGTTCAAGGCATTGCACGTAATCTGCCTTGTCCATCTCGCGCGGGGCAGCGAAATGCGCTTTGGTGTGACACGATTCTGCCCGTGAAGCAATCGCAGCGAGGTCCTCGTATTTTGTATCGCCGCGCCAGTTGCCGAAGTCGAGACAGAGTCCTACCTTACCGTCTAATCCGTCTAAGATGGTGATGACGTTTTCGGGGGTAGAGAAGATAGAGAACCAGTTTTCGCTCATTAAACGGATGCCTGCGGTATCTGCGCGTTCGGTGAGTTGGGAAAGGACATCTCGGCTCTGTGCTACGGTCTCCGCTGATGGATCTGCCTTGCCACCGATGACCCGTGCACACTTCGCACCGAGTTCACCAGCAATGTCAATCCACTTTTCTATCCAAGCGATGTCGCGCGCTGCTTCAGACGGGTGCGTGATGTCGCCGTCGTCAATGAGTAAGGAGAAGAGTTCGACATCGGCATCTGCGAGTGCTGCGCGGAGTTCTGAGAGATAAGACTGCTCAACAGAGGGCAGATGGAAATGGCAAATCTCCAAGGTCCGAATGCCGAATTCGGCAATGTGTGCGGGTAATTCCAAGAGTGGAATAGGACCATTGTTATGGGTTTCGGTAGGAATCTGCATGCCGTGCGCGGGTCCGGTGAATCCGGGTTTCCCGAGTTGCCGATGCAAACTCCATGTTGAGACTGAAAGGCGTGGTGTTGACATAGTTTTAATTCTCCAAAGTTGTAGACGCAAACGTTAGATGTGTGGATAGGTCTCACGGACTTACATGAGTATAGATTTTAGTATCTCAAGAATATCCTTATGGTGTGAAGGGCTAAGCATTCCGAACACTTTCACCATCTCAATAACTATTCTGCAATTGCTTTCATCTATTACAAATTGGGCTGTTTCTTTTACCTGTGCGGTACGACCAATTAGATTTTCACTTGCTTGAAGTTCTGTTATAGGAAAACATAAGTAGAGCATTGGTTGGATACCAATTGCTCTTTGCTTCTCGCTTATGGTAATTTCCGCAATGATTTCATATGTTCCAAATTTATATACAAGTTGCGGATACTTCAGGGTCATTTCAAAAAATGTTGTGTTATTGATTTGTTTTTCAATAGGATGTGTTCTGGTTATCTGGCAATCAGGGTGATTAGAGATTAAGTTTTCTTCCTCCAGATTAGATAAAAATTCAAGAGTTTCCTTTAATTTTGAAGAAGTAATCACACCCCAAAAATAGAAGTAATACAAATATTCGGACAACTCGTACAAGACCTTTTTCTTACCGTTGTATGCAATGAACGATATATGAGGCAGGGAGGAACCATCCCTTTCCTTGTATTCTAAATCGTAACCTATTTGCCACTCAACATAATTGTTTTGAGTGAAAGGGACACTTCTCGTAGCATGTGGTATGCCATACTCATAAAACATGCTTCTTGACTTAATTCTTATTTTTCCACTATGTCTTGTCAGAGGAATATCTGCAAGGATTTTCTTGTTTTCTTTATCAAACATGATGCGCCCCTAACAACGATTTGAAATACATATCTAATTCAGACTCAACCTGTTGTTTCTCTATCGGTTTGATCTGAAAATGCTTTTTCAGAGAAGGATGATGTCTAATAGCATCGCTAATGAAAGCAGATTTATATTTTTTGAACAGGTTATCATCTATAAGCACATCACAATTTCCGAAATAGAAAGGGAGTCTATGCAGGTTTCTTTTGAACACATCCACATAAGCATAGTAATCCAGTTTTCGTTTGTCAATTACAATTGTATTCGCGCTATAACTTTCAACAAAAGTGCGGTTTCTTTTTAGTGCGTTGATGTCTCGCATTGTCCAAAAAAATAGAGGATCATCGTATGTAGGTCGGTTCTTCTTTTTCGGATATTTATCAATATAACCGACAATATAATCGAAATCACCGAGACAAAAGCTTCCTATAGACATTGCGCCCCGCTGGGGCTTTATCGGTGCTGCGCGCTTTTTGTTATCTTTACCGTCTTCTACACGGAAGCGGAAGGAACGGATAAAACTGTACGTCATTCCTTGTGTGTCTCTCTGGTAAAGCGCGAGGACAATTGGGAAAGGCGTGTGCTTTGCGGATTCAGGAAATTCCGAACTGCTGATGAGTAGACCGTCTATCAATCTATAATTGGCGGTGAACTCCTTTAGTAGTTTGAAATTGGTGGGCTTAATTAAATAGGATAATGGATGTAAAACACAAATAACGTCTGCTTCGAGTTTATTGTAAGAACGGAGAAATGATATGCCTAAGTCCCGACATGCCAGGTCATCATCAATATCAAAATCGACACTTTTGATGCTTTGGCGAATCAGAGATGTTTTATCGTTATAGGGTGGGTTTCCGACGACTATCAAATCAGATTGGTTGGGAATACCGAATTTTGCTCTTGATACATCGCACAAAGCGTTCGTTTGAAAGAACTGAACTTTATTATCATTGCCCTTTTTTGCCACATCGATTGCAGTTTCGTCTATATCACACCCGATTGTGATAGCCTGCCCACGATTTTTCAGAAAATCCCCGTATCCACACGCGCTATCAATAATAGTGGTCTGTGAGTTCACATAAGGCGCGATCATCTCCCACGCTACATCTACAATTTCAGGGGGAGTATAATAACTGCCCAAATTCACTCTACTCTCATACGCTAAGTGTGCCTGACTCATTTTTTATTGAATCACAGTTTTTGATCAATCCACGCGACAACCTTTTTAACCATAACAGGGGTACCGTCGTCAGAAAAGACGTGGTCTACACCCGGAAGCTCAAGGAGTTCTGTGTCTTCGTTTGCGAACTGAAGGATATCGTGGCTATCTTCAGGTGGAACAATATCGTCTTCTGTGCCGTGAACGAGTAGCCACGGTACGGCAAATTTACTTGCTTGCTTTGCGACGCTGTCGATCGTTGCCATGTCATCCATATAGGCTTGTGAGAGTGGGCAATCCGGTTCGTCCCACATGAAACCCTCGTCGGGTGTAGCATCGCTAAATTCACGTTCCGCAAATGCTTTTGTATGCACCATTCCCGCAAGCGAAACAAGTGCTTCAATGCGTTCATCCATGGCGGCACGCAGCACGCCGACTGCACCACCCATACTATGTCCGACATAGCACACTTTATATTCACTGAGTGCGTCAATGACTTTACCGAGGTCGGCGACCTCTTTGGTGATAGTGGAATCTGTAAACGCGCCTTCCGATTCACCGTTACCGGAGAAGGAGAAGCGCAGCGCAGAGATCCCCGCAGCAGCGAGTCCTTCTGCTAAAGCGACGAGCGCAGGTCTGTCTTTGTTGCCCGTAACGCCGTGTCCGATCACCACAATTCTGTTGCCCTCGCCTTCATGGAAGGTGTAATCAAGGCGTTCACCGTGTTCGTTTTTAATTTCATTAAACATAAATTTTTAGTTTCCAAAAGTAATGGCTTATTTACAGTCAAAATTGACGCAGTAATCTGTCATATTCGTCATGAGGACCGATCCAAAACCAGTGGATTGCATTACCTTCCCGTAAACCTAAAGCACGCCACTCAATTCCGACTCGGACTGAGTAAATCGGTTCTATGGTATGCACTCGCTTGAATCGCAAACTTGGATGATTAGGGTTTTGTTGCCAGAGACGGTAACTTTTACGTGTTTTTTCCTTGACATCTTGCGGCAACTGCCGAAAACAAGCAAGAAAATCTCTTGTTAAATACGAGTTCACAACTCATCAATGTCCATTTTTTCACTATGCCCTGCTTTAATATCAGCACGGACTCTGTGTGCAAGTTGGGCGAGCTGATCCTGTGATTCGGCAAAAGCCTTACTCCATTTCTGTTCATCTTCCAGCTCTTCAAGAATCACAGCAGCAATGGCATCCTGTTCTTCAGGGGACAGTTTATAAACTTCGCTGAGAGCTTTTTCAAGAAGCGGTGTCATCAATGTTTTGGGTGTTTCCAACTTTAGTCAAACTTGGAAACACCTTCTCCTCTTTTTCACAAACTTGTTGATAGGTAGGCGTACCTCTGCTGTGCACCTACCTATATTCAAATGTGTGCGGTACGAATGCCTCGCAAATATTCTTGCGTAGCGAACTACGCACCGTGTCCGTTGCTCTTCAAAGCATCAACAACTCTTTCAGGTTTGATCGGCAGCTCGGTAATCCGTATGCCGATAGCATCTTTGACAGCATTTGCCATCGTTGCCAATGTTGGCGTGATAGGCGGTTCGCCGACCCCTTTGGCACCATACGGACCGTTCGGTGCAGGCACTTCAACAATAACAGACTCCACCGTTGGGAGATCCGCAGAGGTAGGGACGCGGTAATCGACGAAGCCGGGATTGATGTTCCCTTCTTCGCCGTACTGCATCTCTTCCATCATTGCCCATGCGTAACCTTGCACTGTTCCACCTTCAATCTGACCCTCAACCGCCATTGGGTTGATAGCGAAGCCGACATCTTGCGAAGCAACAAGTTTGAGGACTCTGGTTCTACCGGTGCCGGGATCAACTTCAACTTTAGCAATCTGTGCTGCGAGTGCGGGTGTGCTGGCTTGCCGTGCGAAGGAACCTTTTCCGACGATCGGACCGCCAGTCGTGGAGAGGCTATACGCCGCAAGTTCGCCCAATGAGATAGACTTCGGTGGTTCTGCGCTGATAACGTGGACGGCTCCATCTTTGAGCTCAAGATTCTCCACATTGGTATTCAGCCGTTCTGAAGCGAGTTCGAGAATCCGTCGGTGCGCGTCCTCAGCCGCCAATTTTGCGGTGTTCCCCATTGTGAACGTTACAACGCTTCCACCTGACCCTGTAGAATACGGTGCGGAATCCGTATCGCCGCGTCGTATTGTGACACTTTCATAAGGCACAGTCAGGATTTCGGCGATAATCTGCGAAATCGCAGTATCCGTACCTGTGATGTCCATAGACCCGTGGAAGATACGAACACTTCCATCCTCGTGAACAGAGACATAAACACCACCCGGGCCACAACCGTTTGTCCAATCACCGACAGCGACCCCCCATCCTTGGTTTTCATCGGCTTCCCGATCCCACCATCCAGCAGCATCAGCGACAGCCTCCAAGGTCTCTTTATAACCGACTTTAGGTTCACTGCCACCCGCTGGGACTTCATCGCCTTCTTCGCGCATGTTCATGAGACGGAATTTAACGGGATCCATACCGATACGTTCTGCTATCTCATCAAGTTGAGATTCACCTGCGAAAATGGCTTGCGGGGCTCCTGGTGCCCTATAAGCAGCTGTGCCGGATTTGTTAGTATGAACGCCGTAAGCGTCTACCTTGAGATTCGGAATCTTGTAGACACCACGGACCCGAATTGTGCTTCCAATCGATGCGCCGGAGACGGAGCCAGAATCCCAGAAGGCGAGTGCCTCGCGTGCGAGGATGCGCCCGTCATTCGTCGCACCTGTTTTCAGTTTGATAACGCACCCAGGTGCGGGTCTACCGTCAGTGAATTCCTCTTCACGCGTCATCTGCACGCGCACCGGACGCCCTGTTTTCTGCGAGAGTAGCACGGCGGGGACGTGCGTGATGATAACCCCGAAACGTCCGCCAAAGCCGCCACCCATCGTTGTTCCGATGACATTGATTTGCGTCAACGGGATACCGAGTGTTCCAGCGATACCGGATCGGATCGCAAACGGACCCTGTGTAGATGCCCAGACAGTAACCTTGCCGGACGAATCTGCACTGGCAACAGAGACGTGCGGTTCCATGTAAGTCTGGTGGACTCGCGGGATCACATAGGTGTCCTCAACAACGATATCAGATTCTGCGAATCCTTTTTCAACGTCGCCTGCTTCGGTATGGCTTTCAGCGGAAATGTTATAATAAACTTCGTCTGGATAGTTCTCTAATTCTGCTTCAAGTTTGCTGATTTCGTCGCTGTGGTCGTTCTCTTTATCACGAGACAATGTTCGGATTTGTCCACTGATTTGTCGCCGACTGGGACCATCTTTTGTGTCATCACCCTGCAAGCGCGGTGCTGAAGGTTTGATGGCTTCCATAACGTCTTGCACAACCGGTAGTACTTCGTAATCAATCTTAATGAGTTCAGCGGCTTCTTCAGCAATATCAGGATCGGTTGCGGCAACAGCAGCGAGCGGTTCACCTAAGTAAAGCACTTTATCGGTTGCAAAAACTCTACGCCCACTTGGCACATCATCTTGTGTGATGATTGCCCTGACACCCGGCAGTTTTTCGGCTTCGCTGGTATCAATGCTGCGTATATTGGCATGCGCGTGTTGACTACGGACAATTTTGCCGTAGAGCATGCCCGGGGGATGGACATCTGCACCGTATTGGGCGGCACCGGTCACTTTTTCGACGGCATCAACCCGTGCGACCGTTTGTCCGACAACAGTATATTCTGACATCTAATGCTCCTTTCTGAGTGATTGTCAGTTCTCGGTTCTCGGTTTTCAGTTAAGAGATATATTTTTACAATTCACGTGTAGTTGAAGCCTTCCATGGGCGGGTGATTTGTTAGAAAGACCTCTTAACCGATAACTGATAACTATTATGCACTGGCAACGAGATTGTGGAGTTTACCGCGTCCGATAGCAGTATTACATCTTTTACAGACTTTCACGGTATCTTCGCCAACTTCTCGTTCAAAAAGCACTTTCACGCCTGTGCGTTCACAAACTGGGCAGGTTCCACGACCATTGTTATATTCGCCTTGGTGGACGTTCCCATTTGGATCAACATAAAGGTGTCTTATGCCTGATCCCCGATGTGTCTTTGCCATGTTTTCTCCTTTTTTCAGAGTCATCAGTTATCAGTTATCGGTTATCAGTTAAGAGGGCTTGGGTAAGTCAAAACTTTCTTTGACTGACGACTGAAAACTGATGACTGAAAACTATTTTTCTGGTGTTCTTTATGCGGTTGTGCGGATCTCTTCCGCGGCTTTCAGAACTGCTTCAAGAATTTTTGTGTATCCGGTACAGCGGCAGATATTCCCGCCGAGCGCATGTCTGAATTCTTCTTCGGTCCTATCGGGATTTTCGTCTATGAGTGCCTTTGATGCCATGATAAAACCGGGGGTACAGAAACCACACTGATAGCCACCTGTTTCAATAAACGCCTGTTGGACAGGATGAAGTTCACCGTCACTGGCTAAGCCTTCGATTGTGGTAATCTCTTTTCCAGAGGCTGTGACACCGAGTACCATGCAGGACGTGACGGCTTTGCCATCAACGATGACGGTGCATGCACCGCAGTCCCCAGTGCTGCATCCCTCTTTGGTGCCTGTCAAACCGACCGTATCGCGAAGCACGGCGAGTAAGGTTTTTCGGGGTTCAATGAGTAAATCGTGTTCGTCTCCGTTGACTGTTAAATTGACAGGGAGTTTTGCCATATTTTTTCTCCTTGATTTATCGGACGATGCGAGGTATGACGATCAGTCCTCGCGTTAGATATAAATGCTTTCTACGCGCTTGCTCTCTCCAAAGCGTATTGGAGGGTTCTTCTTGTAAGGACATCGACCATCTCTCTGCGATGTTCAGCGGAGCATCGTAAATCGGATATCGGGCTGCATCCGGCTGCCGCTGCTTCACCGGCTTGTTCCAAAAGTTCTGCCGTAGGTGCGTTCCCATTTAGGAGGTTCTCTGCTTCCACCGCGCGAATCGGTGTCGGTGCGACTGCGGCGAGTCCGATCCGGGCATCTATAATCGTTCCGTTGTCCAAATTGACAGCAGCAGCAACACCGATAAACGCCAAATCCATTACTTCACGGATCTTGTGCTTGATGTAGTGCGAACCAGACGCAGGACTCGGGAGCCGGAAACGTGTGATAATCTCACCGGGTGTTAGAACCGTCTGCCCGGGTCCCGTGAAGAGCTCATCAATTGGCACGCTCCGTTCACTATCGGCACTTGCGATGTCAACCTGTGCATCGGCGACAAGCAACCCTGCAACCGTATCTGCCGCTGGCGAAGCATGTGCGATATTACCACCAATAGTTGCGAGATTTCGGATTTGGATAGAGCCGATTTCCGATGCCCCTTCCGCCAACGCGGTATGGTGTTGCTGAATGTCTCCAGACAACTCAACTTCGCGCACTTTTGTCGTCGCACCGATGCTAATACTATTATCGGCTTCCGTGGTGATACCCGCCAGTCCTGGAATTTTCTGTAGGCTAATCACAGACTCCGGTGTTTCAGTAAGTGCCTTCATACCGATAACGAGGTCTGTCCCGCCTGCGAGAAGCTGCGCGTGTTCCTCCGCGAACAGGCGAGATGCCTCCGCGAGGGTAGTAGGTTCATGAAACTCAAAACTTTTCAAATTTAATCCTCCATATCCTGTTCCTTCAAGGTAGTATCTTCTATTTGCTGCCTATTTTTGCACGCCCAACAACACATTAAAGGATACCCGATTAAAAGGGTATTTGTCAACCTTAAATCCGAAGCGTGTCGCTTTATGGAATCGGCCAACCCGGTGTCGGCTCGGTGCGGAGTGCTTCTATCTCATAAAGTTCTTCTACACTGATTTCGCGTCCGAGTTTCGCTGATAAGAGCGAACCGCTCATAATCTCTGTAACCTTCAAACCGACATCAGCATTGCTGACGGGCTGCGCGTCGCTGTTACAGGCGTTGAGAAAATCGCGGAACTTATCAGGGAAAGACTTCTCTGGCAGTTCCAATGGCGTTTCGACGAGATCGCTTTGATAACGCCTACGGTTGCCTTGATCGTCGGTATCCCACTTCCCCTTTTCAAGGAAGAGTTTATTGCCGCTGAACGAACCTTTGGAACCGAAAATGAAAATGCCTTGCGGGTGTTCCGCCAAATTACCTGCCCAACCGTGTTCATAAGTAAAGGACATGCCATTGGTGAACCGGACAAAGATAGACACGTGTTCCTCAACGTCGTTAATCTCCTCACCTGTGTACTCAGGGAGCATTCCACGGTAGGCGATACCACTGATTGTGGCAGGTTGTGGAGAACCAAGCAGATAGATAGAACGGTTGATGTCGTAGACCCCTGTATCGTATACTGTGCCACCACCACTATAGGCGGAATTAAGGAACCATTTGCCGAAACCAAACATATCGACATTAGGTCTGCCGCGGACGCGATAACTGGTGAGTCTACCGTAGTAGACATCGCCAAGTTGCCCAGAGGTGATGTAGTCCCGGATGGCGTAACTCGTTGGATCAAGGCATGTGCCACCACTCTGGTACGCGAGTTTAACGCCGGCCGCGTCGCAGGCATCACGCATATTTCTCGCCTCTGTTGCTGTCCGCGCCATAGGCTTTTCGCAGAAAACATGTTTTCCAGCCTGTGCAGCTGCAACGGTGGGACCTTCATGGACAAACGGGGGTGTCGCAAGACTGACGGCATCTAAATCGCATGCCTTGATCATCTCATTGTAGTCGCTGAAGATTTTGACTCCGTTGTCGGCATATTCTGCCCAGAGCGCAGCATTGGCTTTCAGTTGTTCGCGTGCCTCTGCGGTATCCGCCTTTTCTGCGTCGGCTTTTGCGGTTTCGGCGCGTGCCGCTGCGCCCGACAAGACTTCCGCGTGTCGCCGCTTTACGTTCGCTTCCACTGTATCGCAGACAGCAACGATTTCAGCGTGCTGCGGATGCGCGAGGTATCCGTTGACGTGTGAGCCGGATATCATACCACACCCGATAATTCCGATTTTAATCCGTTTTGACATTATGATACTCCTTACTGATATTCTAATCACACCAAGTTTGTGAGAGATATTCTTCGCTTAAGATTGCCGCCATCCAGAAATTGTTCTTACAGTGAACCCGATGGCGAGCGTCCGGCACCTACTTTGACGTGTGTATCTGCCAACTGGACTTCTACATGGGCAATACACTCTTGGAGGTTCTTAAACGGAGCACTCGGATATGATTCTATGCTGAAATTGAGGTCGTTTTCGCCGAAGGTTACCATATCCACGCCCGGTTTTGCCAATTTGTGGACGTTAATCACGGCATCAACGGATTCAATCTGTATGATAAGGATACCGTTGTTGTTCCACCACTCGGCATATTCAAGGCGATCCATGCCGCGGTCGATGCCGTACCCACTACTGGGACCCCAACTCCGTTTTCCCTGCTGAGGATAATAGAAGGCATCAATCGCCTCATCCACGGTTTCAATTTTCTCAACCTGTGGCACGACAATAGCAAGCGGACCTAAATCTAACAGGTTGCCTATCAAGTAAGCGTTTCGGGTGTGTTTGATACGGAGTTGTACACCGATACTGAATTCGTTTGCCATCTTACAGAATTCAACGAGTTTGTCTTCGTTCGCGGCTGCATGCTGGTGATCAGTCCCGATTAAATCGTAGTCATCTCCGCTTAGGACGGTTTCCATCTCGTCGCGGGTGCAGCCGAACGGGACACCACCGGCGATCTTAATCGGCTCTTTATTGTGAATGCGTTGTTTTAAGGACACAGGGATAACCTCCTTGGGGTTTGGTCGAATTGTGAAGTCTGTCTCTATTATAAGTGTTTCTTGATTTTTGTCAAGCGTTCTGCATTTTTATTTTTCCCTCTGAAATCTTGAAAATTTTACCAGATTCTGCTAATCTGTATCCTTAACACATCTTGAACAGCAGAGAGGGATTTAATGTATACCATCCATTCTACTTTGACGGAAGAAGAAAAGTGGTATTTTGACTTACATGGGTTTCTCGTTTTAAGAAATATTATCCCGAAGGACGAGATTACGGAGATGCTGGATCTCCTTCAGCACTGGCTAACAATTGATGAAGCCGACATTCCACCACCGCTTGACCGTGGACGGCAAGAACCTTGTAAAACACACATCGGACATATCCAATATGGACACCATCTCTTTCAAGACCTTGCGATGAATCCAGAGGTTATGCGGGTTGTTGCGGGGTTAACAATGAACGCCCCGCGCCTGTTCCACTGTAATTTCACGATGATGACGAAGCATGATGCGCCACAACATTTTCACCGTGATGATAGTGGGTTTAGATTTCCACCGGGGTTCCGCAATCCGCACAACGATTATCAAGCCGCTGCTGGACATATCTATTGTAGCCACATTGCGACGTGGGTGGCTTTGGTAGACGTTCCGCCCGGCACAGGTTTTTGCCTCGTTCCCGGCAGTCATAAATCGCTGTTTCAGACACCAGAGAATTTGCCCGTGCAGCACGATCCGCCCACCTCAATTACGCTTCCGATGACAGCTGGTGACGTGGTGATCTTTTCAACAAATCTACTCCACGATGCAAGCCCATGGACAGAGGATTATCCGCGGATGAACATCTTTCAACGCTACCAATTGAGTGCCTATTTCAATGAGACTGGGAAGGGTGGTTACCCACTTGACGAGCATCGCGATAAAATCTCGGATGCACAATATGAACTGGAATCGCTATCAAAAGAGGTGAAAGCGGCAGTGAAGCCTATTTTACCGAATGGAGGATAAGAATGCGTTTAAAAGGACAAGTCTGTATCATTACGGGTGGCGGCAGTGGTATCGGTCGCGGTGCCGCGCTCACAATGGCAGAAGAAGGGGCAACGGTTGTTATTATCGGCAGAACTGAATCAAAATTGACCTCTGTTAAAGCCGAAGTTGAAACAGCAGGTGGCACAGCGACGACTTACGCGCTCGATGTGGCGGACTATGATGCTGTTGCGCAGATGGCTGCCGATGTGCTTGATAAACATGGGCGAATTGATGTGCTGGTGAACAATGCTGGACACAGCTCACACAATCGGCGGCTCCTGAACACGACACCTGAAGAGGCGCGATCGGTGATTGATTCTAATCTGATCGGCACCTTTTTCTGTACACAAGCAGTTGTACCGGCGATGTTAAAGGCGAAATCGGGAACGATTATTAATATCTCGTCGCTTGCGGCGGTCACACCGGGTCCCTTTAGCGGTTTCGCTTACGGCGCGGCGAAGGCGGGTGTTATCAACTTCACCGAATTTCTTAATTCGGATTTGAGGAACACAGGTATCCGAGCAAGTGTCATCATCCCCGGTGAAGTGGCAACACCGATTCTGGACAATCGCCCAATCCCGCCAGATGCGGATGCGCGCGCGACGATGGTAGGTGTAGACGAAACCTCAGCGGCGATTCTACTCATCGCGACGCTGCCGCAGCGGAGCAACATCCCCGAATTAGTCATCCGTCCGACGATGCATCGGAATATGACAGGCGAAGTCGTCGAATTGGACGATTAACAGACTACTGACGGTAAATTGTTGTTTGCGGATAATACCGTGCCCACGCGAACCAGTAGATATTAACGGCGGGAACGCGTTCTAAACGTTTTCCCTTATCTTTACCTGATGTTGCCTCACCTGTGACCAGATTCCAGCGTGTTCCGGTGTTATCCTCTACAAAATGCCCATCTTGAGAACGAAAGTTTCGCACATCTTTCGCGACATTCCGCTTAAAAACAGCCGTTGCGAACGATACCTTATCGTGGAAAATTAGCAATGGCACCTCGCCAACCATATCGTTGATTACGGTAGTTTCGGCAAAGTGTGTCAACGGGTACGCGCGAAACTGTGTGTTATAGGGATCGAAATTACCACTCCGTCCAGGAGCACCATCTTGTCCAGCAGTGCCGTCCTGTCCACCATCTCCACCGTCCCCACCATCTCCACCGCGTCCACCGGCACCTCCGTCTCCACCATCTCCACCACGTCCGCCGTCGGCACCGTCCTGTCCATCAGCACCATCACGCCCAGGAGCACCATCTTTAGTCTGCAGTTGAACACCGATCACGAGGGATTTATTGGGTAACCTATTATCGGTATATTCCATGCCGCTGACACCGGCACGTCGGCTGGCATGGTAGTCTGCGTAGGCATCTTGGCTTCTGCTCTCGCGCATGCCACCTCCCGTAGGTACAGACAACACCTGGGTCTTCGGATAGTTTAGCTGCCATGTTTTCCATGCAATCTGCGGCATGGAGGCGAGCATCTTCAACCGCTTACCGGTAAGGGGCCCTTGTATCGCTTCCCCAGTGATATGCGACCAGAGGGAACGGGTCTGATGGTCGTACATCAATAGCGCGTCCCGCCACAATTTACCACTCACACCGAAGGTATACGTCTTACCGTCAAGATCGCGACTATACACGATAGCCGTTTTGCAGAGCGGTCACCACGTCGTGGCGATGTTCAATCCGCCCACAACATCGTTGACAATTTCGTGTCCGTTGAGCAGATAGAGCGAGTAAGCGTGGCTTTCGTCGTTGAAGGTTACGCCGATGACGGGGGCATCCGGGTCTAATTTTGCGGCACCAGCAGAAACGAATTGGGGTTCAGTAATCGCGGGAATCGCATCAAAGGGCAGTAGAGTACGGATTTTGTCGTCGCTGTAATCTGCCTGATCTTCGGCACTTGCGCAGGAGATGGTGGCAAGTAGGAGTATAAGAATGAGTGTGTAGTTTTTCATGATCTTTTCCCTGTTTTTCTCCATAGGAGTATGATAATATTATTTTTCTTCAAATGTCTTATATGAGTGGATGTTCTCCCGCGAACATTAACAACTTTCTCCGGTTAACATGTTCAATACGATTCATATTTAAAGCATCAACTGTGGCTCTACCTGTCCGCGTGCGTCCGATAATATAAAGGAGATTTTCACTCCACATAAAGCGCCGTTTCCATCGTTTAGTCCGCGGGTTAAAGAGTGGACTCCGTTGACCTGTTTGTGGATCGGGGGCATATATTTTAGTGTGTTTATGTGTGTTGCACCATGGGCACGCCCATGCCAAATTGGCTAATTCGGTTTTTCCGCCAGCATTTCGTGGGAGGATGTGATCACAATGGAAGGAAGCATTACTGACATTATCAGAAGATCGGCAGTACTCGCAAAGCCCGTTCGCCCGCTCTCGGACACGGCGACGTAAAGCAGCAGGGACGGATTCAGAAGGCATTACTTCCCTCTTTTAATCCCAGTTCGGCAGTAATCTCACCTAAGGTTTTTCCCCTGCTTTTAGCTAGGGCGGTGAGTGCTTTAATGCGCTTCAGGTTCTGGGCTTCTAATTGGCTCAACAATGCCTGATATTCTATCAGTTCATCTTCACTTAGAGTTTC
This sequence comes from Candidatus Poribacteria bacterium, assembly GCA_026706025.1. NCBI lineage: Bacteria > Candidatus Poribacteria > Candidatus Poribacteria bacterium. The sequence goes on along the minus strand of JAPOZO010000002.1, from coordinate 4,969 downwards.
ATCTTCGCACTTGCGCCATAGTTGCTGATACCGCTGCTGTTCTTTTTCCGGCAATTGCGAGTTCTCTTGAATAATTGTTAGTAAGAAAACTTCCTTATCAGTGCTGTGTTTAGGACCTTGCGAGTTGGTTTGTGCCACAGGGTTCCCTCCTTGCGTATAGATTCAAACAAGCGATGATGTGTTCAGCGTCTTGGTCATTTGGCTATGTATTAGACAACCGTAACTAACCTGAGTTTGATAAATACTTAAGGAGACGCATTTCCTCTTAAAGTCCCCCTGATAAGGGGGATTTAGGGGGTTAAATTCCTAAAATCTGCCCTTTTTCGCACAATTTGCGTCCGCCCTGACTTCTAATACTTTTTTTCTAACTCACGTTAACTATTAAATTCAGTATAGCATATCAAGTAGGATAAGGACAAATTAAAAAATTGAAAAGGACTGAATTTAGGGGTTTGGCATTATTCGGTTTGGGTTTTGATACCGTGGATTAGGTTCCTCTTACTTTACGCAAGGAGTTTCCGTTTGAAGGTGTTCCTACAGTCAACGCTACTACTTAAAAGTTGGAATAAAATATCAAGCATGCTATAATGTTTCTTAAATTATAGCACAATTACCAAAGGAACACAATAATGAACGAAACTTCAATTGAGTTACTTGAATCATTAACACAAGCAGACGGGATCCCGGGTTACGAAGGAGAAGTGCGGGATGTTTTTCGCGAGAGAGCCTCTGGTGTTGGTCCAATTGGGACGGACAAATTGGGGAGTATCTTCTGCACGCGCGCAGGAAGTGCTGAACACCCACGCATTGTGCTCGATTCACATTGAGACGAAATCGGTTTTGTTGTACAAAATGTTACAGATAAAGGGTTCGTCAAGTTTCTGCCGCTCGGCGGCTGGTGGGCGCATACACTTTTAGCACAACGCGTCAATATCACAACGAAGTTGGGGAAAGTGCCGGGTGTTATCGGCTCCACACCACCGCATCTGCTTTCAGGGTCACGTGATAAGGTCTTAGACATAAAGGACCTCTTTATTGACATCGGTGCCGAGAGCGAGGAACAAGCAATAGAAGAATATGGTGTGGTCACGGGGTGTCCGATCGCGCCTTATGGTCCCTTTATGCGATTGAAAAATGACAAACTGCTCACTGCTAAAGCGTTTGATAATCGTGTCGGTGTTGCGATCGTGATTGATGCACTTTTGCAGCTCGACGAACATCCGAACACCGTTATTGGCGCAGGAAGTGTGCAAGAAGAAATAGGATTGCGGGGAGCCAGGACGATGGCGGCAAGTGTGGAACCCGATCTGGCGATTGTGCTTGAGGGGCCCCCTGGTGATGATACCCCAGGGTTAAGCGTTGGAAATACACAAGGGAAACTTGGTGGCGGCGTACAAATTCGGATTATTGATTCATCAATGATTGTCAACCCAAAATTGGCGGATTTTGTGGTTGAGACAGCAAAGCAACATGAGATACCGTATCAACTTGGTGTGCGTCAATCCGGTGGAACAGATGGTGGTGCGATCCATCAATTCGGAAGAGGTGTGCCGTCCGTTGTACTCGGTGTACCGTCCCGTTATATCCATAGCCATGTCTCAATCATTAACACTGATGACTATATGGCAGCGTTGGATTTGACGATGCATCTTGTGCGTGCAATTGACGCATCTGTTTTGGAAGGATTTCTGTTCGATTAGTCACACATTTGAAGCGTGCTCTCTGACTTGGAGGATAAACAGTGGAAACGACCTTACCGAAAATCTCGTTTTGTGGGCATCAAATCAGTAAGTTGGTAATAGGCGATAACCCGATTTACGGCTATTCTCACTTTAACCAACTCCTTTCGCAACATCAGCAGGCGTATCATACACCGGAGCGGGTCGTGGCAACGCTCAAACGGGCGGAGGAAGCCGGGATCAATTCTTGGCAGAATAGTATGACGGAACGCTCGATGTCTGATCTACAACTTTACCGAGATGCGGGTGGCACGATAAACTGGTTCTGCCTTAGCCAAGGTTCCCGCTGGTACGAGGATCCCGACCATGTTTTTGAAGCTGCGAAACACAATCCGATCGGTATGGCACCACACGGTGGTGGTGTTGGGCAAAGATGTTTGCGCGAAAACAGACTTGATTTCCTACAAGACATCCTCAAACGGATTCGTGATACCGGGGTACTTGTCGGTTTGTCTGTGCATGATCCGAGACTTCTGCATATTGCTGAAGATGAAGCATGGGATATAGACTATTATATGACAGGCCTCTATAATCTCCACGGTGGTAGCGAAAAATTTACCCAAAAATTTGGCTACGCGCCGTTGGGTGAGATCTACGCGCGGGAGGACCGCGATGAGATGTGTAAGGCGATCCAACGTACGGAGAAGCCGTGCCTTCTCTTCAAAGTGCTTGCGGCGGGTAGAACCATTGGAAGTCCAGAACAGATTCGGACAGAAATAAAGTTCGCGATAGAAAACACCAAGCCGATTGATCCGTTGTTGCTCGGTATGTATCAGCAGTTCGGCGATCAGATCGGTCAAAATGCCCAATTGATTACGGAACTCTGTGCAGAATTGGCGTAATTTACCAGCTTCGTGCGAAGTCTTTCGACTCGCTTATACATCATGGAGGCTGAAAAATGGAAATGCGTACATGTGGAAAATCTGGGATTGAGATCTCAGTGATGGGGATCGGTTGCTGGTCGTACGGTGGTGGTGATTATTGGGGACCGCAGGCACAGTCGGATGTTACTGCTGTTGCCAACGCGGCGTTGGATGCAGGCATCAATTTTTTCGATACGGCAGAGGGATATAATAACGGACGCAGCGAGGAGGCACTTGCTGTCGCACTCAAAAACAGACGACACGAAGCGGTCATCGGCACGAAGGTAAGCAAACCCGATCCCGCTACGATACGCGAACGTTGCGAAGCGAGTCTCGAACGCTTGCAAACGGATTATGTAGACATCTATATGATCCATTGGCCCGACGATGAAATCGCTATTGAAGAGAGTATGGCTGAACTTACACGCCTACAGGAAGATGGACTCATCCGTGCTATCGGTGTAAGCAACTTCGGGGTGGAGCAGCTCACGGCAGCACTTGAGACGGGAGCATCTATTGCGGTGAATCAACTCTGCTATAACCTCTTGTCACGGGCGATAGAGCCTGAACTACTCCCGCTGTGCCGAGAGCATAACGTCGGCATCTTGGGGTATATGCCGCTGTTACAGGGTATATTGACTGGACAGTACAAAAGCGCAGAGGAGATACCGCCAGTGCATTCTCGATTTCGGCATTTCCGAGATGACCGAGCACAGGCTTCGCACGGTGAAGAGGGTGCCGAAGAAGAGCTGTTTGAGACGCTGGAGGCTATCCGAGAAATCGCCGAGGCTGAGCATGTCCCAATGGCTCGGCTTGCTATTGCATGGGCTATGGCGAGACCGGGGATTACATGCATGCTCGTTGGTACCCGCAATGTAAGTGAACTGACGGAAAACCTACATGTTGTCGAATACACGCCGTCTGCTGATGTGATTGAGAACCTTGACACAGTCACATCACCGCTCTTAGAAAAGATGGGAGCAAACCCAGACTATTTTACGGGTGCGCGTATTCATTAGTTTCATGCAAGGGGTACATTGTCCGTACAAAGTGTTCCGACAGGAGAAGGATTTACATAATGGCAGAACAGTTAGGCATTAGATTCAATAAAGACTTCGGGAATCCATTGGCAACGGCAGCTGCTGATATTACACAAACGAATGCCGATGGTGAACTTGTTCCCTTTAACGCAAGAACAGAAGTATCTCTTTGACAAAAACGGATGGCTCCTAGTGCCGGGTGTGTTGTCAGAATCAGAGGTTGAAGAGATGCGCGATTTCTGTTACCGTTTAAAAGATGACCCTGAAACAATTGTACCACAACACCACCGCTCAACTTACGGAGGACCTCTGGAGAAGTTGACGGATCATCCTGTGGTTGTGGCGTTCGGGAACGAGTTTCTCGCATCCGCTTATCTCGCCTCAGAGACCTGCTACGGTTTCCGCATGGAGATGAGTTTTATGGCGTTGCGTTCTACAACGGACGATCCGCCCTTCACATTTAGTCCACATAACGGTAACGGTATGTTTCGGATGCCGGGTGATTGCCACCAATATCAATGTCTACCCGGACAAGCGTATAGCGGTTTGACGCGCGTTGTCTGGGAGCTTAACCCTGTGGAAAAGGGCGACGGCGGCACGATGTTCATTACGGGCAGTCACAAAGCGGCTTATACCGCACCGGAGGATGCCCATACGCAAGACTGGGAATTTTGGGATACCTATTCATGTCCTGCTGGGTCTGTTATTATCTTCACAGAAGCAATTACGCATAGTGGACAAGCATGGCAAAACCCTGATGTTGATCGGGTCGCTATTTTCAATGCTTATAACTCAGTAGATAAGCGGTGGACCCTGTCGAGACCGCCGCAAGCGTTACTTGAGGAGATGCCTCCGAAACGCCAGACCCTCTTCCGTGATGCTTATGTGAAAGGCAACGTAACCGGCACAGCGTTTGATATGGCACTGTAACCCTACTGAAGGATGAGAGATGGTTATCAGTTTCCAATGAAGTCTCGCTACCAGCGAATTGTGCCTCTATTCTTTGAAAAAGATGTGTTTGATAAGGTAAAATAAATTGTGTAGCATACAGATGCGTCACTTCAAGGTAATGTTGTTAATCTTTTAGGACTTACGTAGTTCGCCCACTTTTCTACACCGAACTTTTAGGTAAGTCACGAGGTTATGAAGTGAAAGGAGGATTTTGGCCATGGTAGAAACAGTTGAAACCCTTGCCCAGCGGTTAACTCAGTTAGAAAAAGCAGTAGAAAACATAACATTACAACTGTCTTGGATTGCCACTGAATTAGGGGGCGATGCCGACTGGAAAAAAGATGCACAACTAAAGGCACATTCTATGGGAAACAAC
>JAPOZO010000001.1 GCA_026706025.1 Candidatus Poribacteria bacterium | reverse complement strand
AGAAATACCCTATCAAAAACACCCCAGATGCGACGTGCATCATGCTACAAAAGAGGGTGCTGCGTAAGTCCTATTTATAGTACCTCATCAAGATATGCCTCAATTTTTTCTAACGTCTTTTTGCCGATGCCTTTGAAACCTTTTAATTTTCCTTCATCAATTGCTGCTCGGAGCGAGACGAGGCTATCCACACCGACTTCTTCATAAAGTCGTTTAATCGTTTTGGCACCCAATCCGGGTATAGGTACAAGTTCCACAACCGTTCGCGGTGTATCACCGGCAAATTCTTCCAGTTTTGCGCTCGTGCCAGTGTCCAGAAATTCCTCAACGATTTTCGCCACAACTTCACCAGCCGCTGGAATTTCCTCTATTAATCGTCCTTGGGCGATGAGATCCGACATCGGTTCGGGAAAGCGAGAGATATAATTCGCCAACCACGGGTATCGCGAGGCGTGCTCTTCTGGATAGTCGGCGATAATCAAAAACGTATGAAGTTCCAAGAATTTCAGCGCGATTTCATCGTTCTGATGCCAGCGCGTCCGCCCTTTTGCATCTATGTAAGAACCCTCTTCTAAATTTTTCTCATCGCTCATTGTTCCCTCCTCCAATGTAAAATTTGGATTGTGGCATCCCAAAGTGCCACCGCCAAATAATCACCGTTAGGCGAAAAGGCTAACGATTGAATACCTGTCGGGTAGGTCTCCCAAATCACCGATTCGCCCTCGGAGATGTCCCATACTCGCAAATTACCTGCTTCATCACCGGAAGCGAGGTAGTCTGAAGTCGTCGAGAAGGCGAGTGCACGGGTCCAATACGCTTCAAACTCAGATTTCGCAAGGCGTTGCCTGCCTGTCCCAACTTCCCAGACACGGATCCCGGATTGTGCGTTTTTCTGTGTATCAACGGCTACCATCGTCGCATCGGGGGAAAATAACACATTCCAAATTCCCAAAATCTCGCCAGTATTGAGAACTTGGATCGGATCCACATCGGTTGTGTTCCAAATCTCAATGACTGTCCGATGTCCCTCACCGTCTCGGTAGCTGCCTTCTGCCGCCGCGATAAATTGACCGTCATCAGAGAGTGTCAAGCCATTTCTAACCGGGAGATCTGTCAGCAGGGTTTTCAACTTTTGGGCAGATCCCTCACCTTTCACACGCTCTGGACTTTGCTGAGTAAGTTGCCATACCTCAATTTCGTTATCACCTTTTGATAACACCGCGAGCGTGCCATCCGTAGACAGACTACCGCTTTCATACTGCCCATGCGCCAGTCGTGTTTCATCACCACTGCCTACGGAGAAGACGGTAATGTTATCATCCGCTTTTCGGACTAATAGTTGATTCATGCCAGTGGCATAGGAAAACCAACGGTTGGCATGGATGTTGCCGATCTCTCGTTTCTGTCGGCTCTGGATATTCCACGCTACGACAGCACCGCCCATCCCTTTCGTTATCAGCTTCGTGCTATGTTTGCTAAATGCCATCTGTCGCGCGACATTGGGGAGCAATTCGTCGAGGCGTGGCTGCTGCTTCTCACCAAGTTGAAAAGCGAACTCCAAAGCTGCCCCTTGGACTGATAAACATAACACATTAAACAGAAGAAAAACAAGCAAATTTTTCATCTACAAGCAAGCTCCGTTTGTAGTAGGGTAATGAAAAATAATAGGCACGATCAGAAACTGCATAAGTTTTGGTTTTGAGACAACTAAGACCTTGCTGGCGAAAGAAGAACCTCACCTCAATATTTTGTGTCCCATTGGTTGATTTGCGTGATCTATTACAAATCACCCTCAAAAATAACATCATATCCATTAGGGGATTTCACTGCAATTGTGCAGATATCCCCAAAATCATAGGTGTACTTTTTCAAACCTTGCACGACCTCCAGATTTCTCTCCTGGCAAATATCTAAAACGGTTTGGACGCTGTTTACGGCAATCTGCCATGTAAAATGTTGAGAGACTTTTTCGACGTTGACATCAGCTTTGCGACTAAGACCAAACTCAATGCTATCTTCATACTGTATCGCCTTAAATTCTTCATCATCGTAGGAGAGTTCAAATCCTAACGACAGATAAAACGCTACTTCAGCATCTAAGTCTTTTACTTTCAGAATCGGCATGAGCATCGTGTAAAGTTTACTTTTCATCAATGTTCTTCGGCTAGAAACCCCTGAATTTATCCATAGGGGAAAACCGTCTCCTTTTTAAAAATACAATAAAGTGTACGATTAATTATGCCACTCACATAATGGAAAAATTGTGTAGCCCCTATTACAGTAAATTTAGGGTCATTCAGTTTTAAGAAAATATTGTGTTTCGCGCTTTTTTTGATTTGAGGAGTAGGTGCGGTTAGGAAATCGTACCATAGGTGTCAATTTAGCACCTTTCCCCAGGTCCGGTAGGTTCGGTTTGTAACCGAACCGGAGTTATCCGAACCGGGTCTTCGTTTTCTTGTTTAGTCGAAACCC